>JAXHUK010000152.1:0-3034 GCA_034189725.1 Chloroflexota bacterium
CTCCGCAATTCTTTAGAGAGGTGCTCTATCTGCTCGTCGCTATAGTAATTCTGCAAGTTAAAGCGATCGAGTTCCACACCTGGAATCTCTGCAGGCACTTCGTAGCCCCAGAAGTCGTCATTCACCCACTTGATTCTGTCTTTCGCGATCATCTCGATTATCTTCACCGAATCCTTGACCGTGATCTTCTGCCCCCTGACCATTCCCCCCACAACACCTGTGTTCAGAATAAAACATTGGATACCAGGATTCTGACGCAGAATAGAAAGGAATATATTCCCCTCATCGGCCCGTGATCCAACAATGAACGGATTGGTACCTACCACCCTGAGCGATTTGCCCGCCTCATTCGGATCGCCGGCCGAGGTCTCCACAGACTCCCCGAGCATAAATGCCGCAGCAGCCCATTCCTGGTTTAGACGCACCACAGGTGGTAATATATCCTGCCTTCTGGTAATGAATACGATAAAATCCACTCTGTCCAGATCGATCCGATCGTCGGTAAAAGCAATGTCCCCACGCTTCACCATGGCACGACCATTGGAGGTCAATTGGCTATCGAAGAAATCCACTCGACCTGTTTTCGAATCGACGAATACATTCTCCAATATCGCCCGCGGGCTGAGAGCAGCAGCGTACAGCAAAGGTTGAGAGCTGGGTTCTAAGCCATCTGTTTTTATATAAAAGGAATCCTCGGTGCCGATTGCAGAGCCATCCGGTCGGAAAATAACGACATCATCCTGACGAATAGTCACCGTCTCAGGAAAACCTAACCAGTGCGAGTGACAGGATAACGAGGTCTTACCCGTACCGCTGAGACCAAATAATAGAAAGCCGTAGTCCCTCAGTTCACTACCGCTATGCACACGCAGGACCTTACTCGCTGCGTGCAACCCCAGATTTCCCTGCTTCTTTGCCCAGTACATCACCTGTCGCAGCATAGCCTTCTTATTCTCACCCTTGTAGTCACTGCCCAGGATTATCGTGAGCCCCCTTTCGGGAAAGACAAGCACCCTCTTCTCCTTCCACTCAGGCACTGTAAGCGCTACAAAATCAGGCTCTCCTCCTTGCGATGGGAATAGCGTGTTACCCCACATCAAAGGCAACCTGGCATACTCGGATGTCACATACAACCTGCAATTCTTTTGGAAACCCGGCGTCATGCACATAACCCTGTCGAGCATGATCATTTCCTTGCTCTTCAAATAGTCAAGCACCTGATTGACCAGTCCAAGTGCTTCAGGTTCCGAATCCTCCATAATCACCTCAGTCAGCTTCGCCATCCTGTTGCGCACACCAGTAATTACAGAGAGATTGCCGAACTCAGTGATAATCCCACCATTTTGCAGCGCCCACTCACGAAGCTTCTCCTCCGTGGGATTATCCTCGATTTTCTTTGGTTGGAAGTGTCTGCCCAGAATTTCATCCATTTCTAATCCTACCATCTATAATAAATTGCTCTATACGAATGAAAGCTAGATTATACAAAAGTTTAGCCTAAAGAACAAGAGGTAGAAAGTAAAATATGTCCACAGGTTGCTCTCTTTTGAGTATTAATATCGATTCATGCTAGAATATCTCGACGCAGAATGAGAAATGGGTTCGTTGTCTCAAGTAGCTAGTGAATGAGAAGGGAGAAACATAAATGGTCCAAATCATGACTGATACTGTGGCACAACTAACTGAGAAAGTAGCCCTGGAACACGGAATAAAGATCGTACCCGCAGCGACTATATACTGTGACGGGAAAACCTTCATCGACGGCGTGGACATAACCTCTACAGAGGCTTATGAACTGCTGGCACAAAACCCTAAGCAGTTCAACACCGCTGCTATGCCACAGCACTATATTACAGAAATATTAAAACAAGTCGGTGCCCGTGAAAAAGAGATATTCTACATCACGCTTTCTTCCAAGATAAGTGTCGTGCACGATGTAGTTGTCATGGCAAGTCAAGAAGCGATGGGTAAAGTAACTGGCCTTACAATCCGAGTATTCGACTCACTCAGCGCCTCAGGAGGCGAGGGCTTGATCGCCCTGGCGGCTGCTAAAGCCGCTGCCAAGGGACTTGATTTCCATGAGATAGCCGAAGTGGCATTCAAGGCACGACAGGAGGCAGAGTGTCTGTTCGTTTTTGAAACGCTGGCTGATACATACCGTTCAGGACGTATACCGAGAATAGGTGCGCGCGCTGCTGACGTGCTCGGTGTCAAGCCACTGTGTCGTATACACCAAGATGGGAAGGTACATGCCGCAGGATTGGCACGAAGCCGCGCCAAAGGTATTCAGCGAATGCTTGACATGACACGTGAACGGGTGGGGGAGAAACCCATCAACGTAATTATTGGACACACGGCTTCTCCGGAAGCTGCCGAAGACCTCAAGACTCAGGTGGAAAACGAGTTCAATTGCCGCGACATCTTCGTCAGTGAGTTCAGCCCAGTAATGGGATATGCAACAGGCCCCGGAATTTTAGGAATCTCTTCCTGTCCCGACTTCGATATTCCGGTATAGCTACAACAGTATGAACAACTTTTCATCTCAAGGGTTGAAGCTAAAGCAAGCAACGGTCTTTTCATGACGATAAGGATCGTTGCAACACGAGGTGACCATCGCACTTTTGTCACATTATTCTCCATCGGCCTCGTTGGCCAGTTAAAGCATATCTTAGCCCAATCGTGATCATCATCGATTCCAGATCGCTGAGAGAGGTTTGGAGAGCCACGTGATCAGACTGGAAAACAGTCAGGAAGTGCAGGATTTTGCACCATCGGCACATGGTGTTTACAGCGTTGTGTATGAAGGTAGACTGCCAACGTATCATTACAGGCTCAAGACGAACTACACGAGATCCTGGACACACAAACGGGTTAGTTTGCGTACGTAATCCGTTATTGCGAGTAGACAAACGGCTATGGTCTCGGATAGTCCGAAATGTACTCGCTTACTGTATAATATGACAAGGAAAGGAGGTCAGTTATGCCACTCACCGCATATCACTTCAGTTCGACAGGGGGCCTACGCCGTAATCTC
>JAXHUK010000153.1:0-5127 GCA_034189725.1 Chloroflexota bacterium
GGCCAGGGTGATAAAAGTGCCTGCTGAACCTGCCCAACGATCTACGTAGACCACCACTGGGACTTCAGCATCCAGGATGCGATCAACAATTTCCTCGGTAGTGGAGAGCAGGCCACCAGGCGTGTTGATCTCAATCACGACGGCTGCAGCCTGACGGGATTCTGCTTCACTAATCCCGCGGTCTATATAGCTAGCAACAGCGGGGACAATCGCACCATCCACACGTAAGACATAGACCTCCGTGGTAGGTGTTGCTGAACCGATCCCAACTATACCTAAAGATCCGATTAAAATGAGTGCGATGCACACTATTCGTGTTAGCTTCAGCATGATATCTCCGGAGACTACTCACTATATCGTATAATAACATTATAGACTACTGCTCCTTTTTTGCAAAGCTGTACAGCCTATGATACACTGGAATTGCTCATTGTATCACGGTTTTTGAGCTTAATAATAGAGCTATGATAAAAACAGTCTTTTTCGATTTCTACGATACAGTCGTAACGACTGATCCTTCCCGGGAGGAGCTACAACGACAGGCATGTCAGGAGCTCGGTGTTAGCGCAGATACATCTGATATCCCCCGTGGTTATTGGTACGCTGATGACTTTCTGAGCAGAGAAAATGCCCGTCTCTCGATTCAAAAGCGTTCACCAGAGGAGAAGATGGATTTTTGGGCGAGTTATGAATACATCTTGCTCAAGGAAGCCGGTATCGAGATCACCAAGGAGTTAGCCTTAAAGATAGTTAACCGGCTTCGCCAGCTAGACCGTAAGCTTGTACTATTCAATGATGTAATACCGGCCATGAGCATGCTTAAAGAAAGAGGCCTCTTTCTTGGTTTGATCTCGAACCTGAATTATAGTTTGGACAGTTTTTGCGATGAGCTTGGTTTGACTCCCTACCTGGATCTTACATTGACCTCATCTGAAATTGGATCAGAGAAGCCCCAACCACCGATATTCCTCGCCGCGTTGAAGTGTGCCGGGGCAAGTCCCGCCGAAGCGATTCACGTGGGTGACCAGTATCAATCGGATGTCCGTGGCGCTCAGGGTGTGGGTATCAACCCCTTGCTTCTCGACCGCTTTGGATTTTGGGAGAATATTAGCGATTGCCCTCGCATACAGAGTCTTGAGGAAGTAGTGAACCATCTGTGACCAGTCAGTACGCTGCCTCAGAATCTCTGTAGGTGAAAAAACACTTCGTGAACAAGAGTGCGTTTCAAACCTGCCCCCTCTTCAATCACTGATGTTCAACTGCCATGAGGGTCAGCACCTCCTCAAGTACTCGTGGCCATACCTTGCCCACTCGATCGGTAGCAATTCGCAGTTGGGTTGTTCCTACTCTTAGTTTGTCGCCGAAGGAGCGCCGAAGTAATTCCCTGTCCATTACAGCGTTCGGCCTAAGTTTAATCACTATATTCGTATCTTTCGAAGAGATGTCCTGGATATCAGCCCCGGATCCCAGCAGTTTGATCCTGATCATATAGAGCAGGTTACTCACTTCCATAGGAAGTGAGCCAAATCTATCTTCAAGTTCAATACCCAGCTCGCTTACCTGCTCCAGGGAATGCACCCTGGATAGCTTGAGGTAGAGAGATAAGCGGGTATCCAGGTCGGAAACGTACTCTTCGGGTATATACGCTGCAAGGGGCAGGTCAACGGTGGTTGTCGCAGATTCGGGAACAGGTTTCTGTTTACGTTCTGACTTGAGTGTTGCCACTGCTTCCGACAGGAGACGGCAGTATAGTTGAAAACCAACTGCACCCATGTTGCCACTTTGTTCTGGGCCGAGGAGATTGCCGGCCCCACGAATTTCCAGGTCTTTCATGGCAATGCGAAAGCCAGAACCCAGCTCAGTAGCTTCGAATATTGTTTTCAACCTTTTCTGGGCAGCATCAGTAAGTTGTTTCCCCTTGTTGTAAAGGAAATACGCATAAGCGCGGTTTACCCCCCTACCAATCCTGCCGCGGAGTTGATAGAGCTGAGTTAATCCCAGCTTATCGGCATCATCAATGATCAGGGTGTTGGCATTAGGCAGATCCAAACCGGATTCGATAATAGTAGTGCATACTAAGACATTGGTCTTCGATCCAGCGAAATTGAGCATCACAGACTCAAGGGTTTCCTCAGGCATCTGGCCGTGAGCTATAGCTATCCTGGCCTCAGGTACCAGTGCTTTCAGAGTTCGGGCTACCCTATCAATGCTCTGAACACGATTATGGACGTAAAACACTTGCCCATTACGTTCTATTTCCCTCAGTATAGCCTCTCGAACCAACCTTTCGTTGTAAGGAGCGACGTAGCTTTTTATAGGAAGGCGCTCTTCTGGGGGGGTGTCTATGGTACTCATGTCACGAACGCCGATAAGAGACATATGAAGCGTGCGTGGGATGGGAGTAGCACTTAATGTAAGAACGTCCACCTCTTTTCTCAACTGCTTTAGCTGTTCTTTATGGGCGACACCGAAGCGTTGCTCCTCATCAACGATGACCAGCCCCAGATTTTTGAATGATACGTCCTTTTGAAAAATGCGGTGTGTGCCGATACAGATATCGATATTGCCATCGGCCAGGCCTTGAATAACCTGTTTCTGTTCTTTCGCGGAGCGGAAACGGCTCAGGATGTCTATCTTTATAGGAAATGCTCCCAGCCTCTCTCTGAAAGTAGTGAAGTGCTGCTGGGCTAGCACTGTAGTGGGCACCAGTATCGCTACCTGCATACCGTCCATCACGGCCTTGAATGTGGCACGAAGTGCGACTTCGGTTTTACCATAGCCAACATCGCCACACACGAGACGGTCCATCGGAGTCGTCTTCTCCATGTCTCGTTTTACATCCTGCACTGCTTCAAGTTGATCAGGCGTCTCCATATAGGGGAACGACGCTTCAAGCTCCTGCTGCCATACTGTATCGGGGGAAAATTTAAATCCGGGTAATACGTCTCGAGTTGAGTAGAGTTCCAGGAGTTCTTTAGCCAGAATATTTGTTGCGTCCTTCACTTTTTGCTTAGACCGATTCCATTCCTGAGTGCCCAACCGACTTAATGACGGGTTATACCCTCCCGGTCCAATGTAATGGTTAACCCGGTCAATTTGATCGGTGGGTACATAAAGCTTATCACCAGCAGCATATTCGAGGACCAGGTATTCATGCTCGCCATTATCCAGATTGAGCTTGGTGAGACCTGAGAACCTGGCGATGCCATGGTCGATATGTACCACATAATCACCGTATGAAAGCTCGGAGAGCAGAGATTCGTGTCGTGCTGGACGTTTGGTCAATGACCGCCGTTTTTTAGCAAATCCGAATATCTCCACGTCGCTGAAAATAATATCTCCCCCAGTCCCATTAATTCCCCAGCCTTCAGCGAGAGATCCATGTACCAGGGTCAATGATCCCAGGGGTGGTAGATGTACTACCTCAGATGCTGGTGTGGCGATAATATCATGTTCCTCAAATAGCTCTGATAGTCTCTCAGCTTGCTGAGAGACTATAATGATCCGTCTTTTGTCCTTCCTCATCTCTCTGATAGCTTCGATGAATTCAGGTATAAGCCCGCTGTAGCTTGATACAGGACTGAAGCTTATTTCCCTGGACTCGTTTTCGTCACCCCACTGCTCCAGTGCTAGTTTTCGCCCAAATACATCAAGTTTCGCCAGAGTCTCAGCCCAGGTAAAATAGGGCACGGGGTAATTCCGAGGTAACAGTCCTTGTTCCTCTTGTGCCTGGCGCAGGTCATGTGCCTGCATCTGCAGTTCTGCTATGGCAGTCTCAATAGAGTCGGGTTGATCGAGAACAATAAGACTGTGCCCGGGAATGTAATCAAGAAACGAACCATTATTCAAAATAGAAGCGTAGAAATCCATTCCCTCAAACCACTGTCTTGTGGCGAGGAGTTCTAACTCCCTTTCAATAGTTGCCCTGGCTTCTGCAGATAAGGGTGAGGAATCAATTAGTCTTCGGATATCTCCAATAGCGTTGGCATGTATGATCGACTCTTTGGCAGGTATGATAGTTATCTGCGTCACAAACTCTACGGATCGTTGGCTGGCGGGATTGAATAGTCGTATGCTTTCCACTTCATCACCGAAGAGGTCGATACGTGCTGGAAGTTCGCTGTTTGGCGGGTAGATATCGATAATACCACCACGTCGGCTCATGGTACCGGGCACTTCGACTGAGTTCTCCATTTCATAGCCGAGTTCCATCCATTGAGATAGTGTTTGCTCGAGATTGATCTTTGCACCCTTCTTCAGTGTGTAGCATGATGAAGCAAAGATGATGGCGGGGATGACCTTTCTCACCGATGCGTATGCAGAGGTAACGATCAAAGGAACATTGCCTTCCTGGTTCAGGTTGAAGAGCACACTCAACCTGTGCTGAACAGTGTAGGAGTCTGACAGGAGGCGCTCGTAAGGGAGGGCATCAGGTTCGGGGAATAGCGCTACCGTGGCGTCATTACCTCGCCAAACCAAGAGTTCTTCATATAACCATTTAGCTCTCTCCGGTGTACTAGTGATCACCAGTATCGGGGAGTTGAGATGATGGTGCAGACAGGACAAAAGATACGGTTTAGCCGCATCGAGCACTATAAGCCTGTTCAAGCTGTCCGTAGTCTGTAGCCGTTGCAGAAGACTCTGATAGCTGGGTACGTCATCGATTAAAGAAAGGAGACCGGATAAATTCACTGCAAACACCTTGAGGGCTAGCCAACTTGACTAGCCCTAATATTATTGTATCAGAAGTCTCAGAAATGAGGAAAACTTCAGTTATACTTGTTCATTGCGGCTGTGATGCCATCCGTTATCAGACAATAAATGGCGTCGGCGACCTCGGGATAGACATCTTGAATGATGGCTCGTTCAACGGCATCAAAGTCACCCAGAACATATTTGATAGTATTCCCCCGTTGAGTAGTCCCCTCATCATCGTGAGAGCCAATACCAACGCGAAGACGGGGGAAATCGTTGCTGTTTAAATGTTCGATAATGGATTTAATCCCGTTGTGTCCACCTGAACTTCCGCGCTCGCGGATGCGTATCTTGCCCAGAGGTAGGTCCAGGTCGTCGTAGACCACAAGGAGGTCGTGAGTGGGGAGGCGGTAGCGGTGCATAAGCGCCGCT
>JAXHUK010000154.1:0-8148 GCA_034189725.1 Chloroflexota bacterium
TTATAGCGAAAAACTTGACGAACAGGGGAAAGATTACCTCCAGCGTGTACGTGCTTCGGCACAGCGAATGGGGCAACTCATAGATGATCTGTTGGGATTGTCTCGTATCACTCGTGAAGAGATGCTTCATGAGACAGTCAACTTGAGCCAGATAGCGCAGAGAATTGCGAAGGAGCTTCAGGAACGCGAACCAGAGCGTCAAGTATCCTTTGTGATTGCAGAAGGACTAACGGTCACCGGGGATGCGCGTCTGTTGCGGGTGGTACTGGAGAACCTGTTGGGTAATGCCTGGAAGTTTACTGGTAAAAACAACCACGCGCGTATAGAATTTGGAATGATTGAGAACGAGGACAGTCCAGTATATTTCGTGCGCGATGACGGAGCAGGATTCGATATGACTTATGTTGATACTATGTTCGGCGCTTTTCAGCGCTTGCACTCGGTGACAGAGTTCGAAGGCACTGGAATAGGATTGGCAACGGTGCAGCGCATCATTCATCGTCACGGCGGCCGTATTTGGGCCGAAGGAGCGGTGGGCCAAGGGGCAACATTCTACTTTATACTTCAATAGCAAAGAGGTGACTCGTATGGATACTAGGATCATTATGTTGGTAGAGGATAATACTGATGATGAGGAACTGACGATTCGCGCTCTGAAGAGAAGCAATATCCTGAACGATGTTGTCGTGGCTCACGATGGTGCTGAAGCCCTGGATTATCTTTTCGGGACGGGGGTATATGTTGACCGTGATACAAGTATTATCCCGGAGGTAATCCTGCTCGATTTGAAATTGCCAAAAGTAAGTGGTTTAGAGGTTTTGAGACGCCTGCGCGCCGATGAACGAACAAAGCTTCTTCCGGTGGTTGTTCTTACCACATCCAAAGAGGAGAGGGACATGATCGAAAGCTACGCGTTGGGTGCCAACAGCTACGTTCGTAAACCGGTAGATTTCGTTCAATTCAGCGAGGCGGTACAGCAATTAGGACTGTATTGGTTGGTCCTGAACGAAACTGTGCCTAACAGAAGGAAAACGTAGTGGAAATATGATATGAGCAAGTTGCTGCGCGTATTGATTGTTGAGGACTCAGAAGATGACGCTTTGTTGCTGGTTCGGAAGCTGGAGAGCGCAGGCTATACCCTGACCTGTGAGCGGGTTGATACGCCCGAAGCTATGGCTGCCGCACTCGATCAGCAGACCTGGGATGTTGTCATTTCCGATTACGTTTTACCTTGCTTCAGAGCGCCTGATGCATTGAAGATGGTGGCGGAAAGGGGTCTCGACTTACCATTCATTATCGTATCGGGCGCCATCGGTGAAGGTATTGCAGTGGCAGCCATGAAGGCTGGTGCACATGATTATGTCATGAAAGGCAATCTGGCGCGATTACTACCTGCCATTGAACGTGAGTTGCGCGAGGCAAAGGAGCGCCAGGGACGTCGTCGGGCAGAGAAGGCGCTGGGTGAGAGTGAGACACGTTACCGAAATCTGTTCAACACCGCCAGCGATGCTATTTTTGTTCGCGACCTGGAGGGCAATATCGTTGAGGTTAATCAGGCAGCATCAGCGCTTACTGGATATACAGTTGCTGAGTTGGCAGAGATGAATATCGCTGATCTCCTTACTCGCAAGAGCTTCGAGATTGTTATGGAACGGCAACGGATGCAGATGGTGGATGAAATCACCAGCCAGCCCTATGAATTGGAATTGATTAAGAAAGATGGGAGCAGGGCGGTCATTGAGTCGTTGGCAAGGGTGATCACCGATGATGGGCAGCCCGTGGCTGTACAGGCTATGGTCAGGGATGTGACGCAACAAAAGCGATGGCGAGAGAATATGCTGTTCTATATTTCAGAGATAACCAGGGCCCAGGAAGAGGAAAGAAAACGAATTGCTCGCGAGCTCCATGACGAGACCGCTCAAGAGTTAGCTACTTTATTGCTGGACATCGATGCTGTAAGCAAAACTAGAGATTATCTATCGGAGGAGATGAAACAACTCCTGGAACGGCTTCGAGGTCGGACCGATAGCATACTGGATGGAGTGCGCCGTTTCAGCTATGAGCTGAGACCGGGGATGTTGGATGATTTGGGATTGATACCAGCATTGGAAACACTGGTCGAGGAATTGAACAGGGAGGGGAGCATCAATGCTCGTATTGAGGTGCTTGGTTCCGAGCAACGCCTATCAAGCGAGACAGAGTTGGTCCTATTCCGTATCGTTCAAGAGGCACTGCGCAATATCAGGAGGCATTCTCAAGCAACTAAAGCTGTGGTCCGGGTCGATTTCGCTGGCAGTGAGGTTATGATAAGTGTTGCCGATAATGGTAGCGGCTTTGAACTTCCTGAGATACTGGGCGACTTTGCTGCCGGGGGCAAGCTAGGGCTGCTTGGAATGTACGAGCGGGCGCGTTTGCTAGGAGGCAGCTTCTTGGTGGAATCACAAATGGGCCACGGGACGAAGGTAACTGTAACGGTGGCGATGTGAGGCCGATTCATCTTGAGCTTCGTTAAACCCCGTCATTTGAAACCCCGAATGAATTCGGGGGCCAAACATTACCTCAGACCTCTCATTATGGTCACCAGCCTTAATCCGTGGGTTCTGTGGTACAAGTTTACAGGTGTCATTGTTATTTTCATGGCAATGATGTAAAAAATCCGAGACTTGATTCTTATCACCCATGTGGTGGACTTTTTAACCCTGTACTCACGGATTGAGATGCCCAGGAGATGTGGTTCGCACGTGAGAGCCGCTGTTTACTCAGTCGGGTAGTGTTAGCTGGCGTAAGTAGTCAATGAACTCATCCTTGAAGTCGGAGTGGCGTAGTGCGAGCTCTACTGATGCCTTGAGTAGTCCCAGTGGTGTGCCGGTATCGTGGCGTATTCCTTGGAACTGATAGGCGTATATCGATTGTTGCTCTAGCAGTAACTGCAAACCGTCGGTCAGCTGAATCTCACCGCCCGCACCCCGGGGTGTCTTGTCCAGCATCGTGAATATCTCTGGCGTGAGAATATACCTGCCAACTATGCCTAGATTGGAAGGGGCCATTTTGGGTTGTGGCTTTTCCACGAGGCCTACTACCTGATAGAGGCGCTGTTCGATATTCTTTGGGGTGATAATGCCGTAGGCTGAGGTATTGTCAGGTGCCACCGCCTCAACAGCAATGACGCTGCAACCGTAGCGCTCGTATATCTGGAGCAATTGTTTCATGGCGGGCACTTCGGATTCGATGATGTCATCGGGGAGAAAGAGGGCGAATGGTTCGTTCCCGATGAGGTCTTTTGTTATGGAAACGGCGTGTCCCAAACCGAGCTGTTCTTTCTGGCGAATGTAGCATATATTGGCAAGCTCTGATATTCGCTGTATCTCCTGCAGATGCTTCTCATCTCTCTTTTGCCTCAGGGCATACTCCAGTTCAAACGAGCGATCGAAGTGATTTTCAATAGTATGTTTGCCGAGTGCGGTGACGATGATGATCTGCTCGATGCCTGAGGCAACGGCTTCCTCCACAGTATACTGAATGACAGGCTTATCCACGAGTGTGAGCGTTTCCTTGGGTTGCGCTTTGGTTGCTGGAAGGAACCTTGTTCCCCAACCAGCAGCGGTTATCACTGCCTTGCGAATCTTCATCAGGCCTCTCCTATTTATTTCATCTATTTAGCACGACGGCTCAATGACAAAAAAGATTGCTGAGTGGCTGATAGTCTATTAGTTAGGTAGTGCAATAAGCCATCAACCATGTAACCATCAACTAAGAGAACTCAGTGTCTCTGTGCCCAGCATTATTTACTATCTCTGCGATGAGCTCAAGCATTCTCTTTAGTCCCCAGCCTCTGGCTGCGGAGATCAAGGCTGCAGTCTTGACCCTGGCTCCAATTTGGTCAATATAGCGGCTAATAGCCTCCTCGTCGCCCGGTTTTATGTCGCCTCCCAGAAGGTCTATCTTGTTAAGAGCGATGAGCCTGGGCTTATTATCCAGGTGAAGGTCGCTCAGTAGTTCCTCGACTGTTGAGCACTGTTGAGCGGCGGTTTCACTGGCAATGTCCACCACATGGAGCAACAGGTCGGCTTCGGCCAGCTCTTCGAGCGTAGCCCTGAAAGCGGCGACCACTGTCGGGGGCAGCTTCTGGATGAATCCCACGGTGTCGGTGAGCAGTACCTGTTTGTTGTTGGGGAGCATGAGGCGGCGCGTGGTCGGGTCCAGCGTGGCGAACAACTTGTCCTCGACCAGCACATCGGCGTTGCTTAAAGAGTTAAGCAGTGTGCTCTTACCAGCGTTGGTGTATCCAATGAGAGAGACAACGGGTATGCCCTGCTCACTGCGGCGATGCCGATATAGTGCGCGGTGTTTCCGCATCGCCTCGATGTCCTCTTTGAGATGCTGAATCCTGCGGCGAATGAGGCGTCGGTCGGTTTCAAGCTGCGTTTCACCAGGGCCTCTGGTGCCGATGCCACCGCCGAGTCGCTCGAGGTGAGGCCAGAGTCCTGCGAGGCGAGGAAGTATGTACTCCTGTTGGGCAAGCTCTACCTGCAGTTTTCCTTCACGGGTATGTGCTCGGTGGGCGAAGATGTCCAGAATGAGGGCAGTACGATCAATTACCTTGACATCAAGCATTTTCTCCAGGTTGCGTTGTTGAGCTGGTGAGAGCTCATCGTCAAATATGACCAGGTCAAATTCGAGCTCTTCTTTGAGCAGGACGAGCTCTGAAAGTTTACCTTTACCCAGATAATATGCGGGTGTCGGTGCGGTTACAGACTGCGTCATTGAACCAACCACTTCAGCCCCCGCCGTATATGCCAGTTGTTCCAACTCCTCAAGCGAGCCTTCAAGAGACCAGTTATTTCTGGCCCCTTTTGTCTCGACTCCAACGAGAAACGCCTTCTCAGTAGGGGGATTGGTTGGGACTGCTGCTCTCTTGATCGATTTCCTCCTTGATCTTGGTGCCTTGGGGTCTTTGTGGCGACATAACCATCAGGATTTACTTAACCGTTCCAGGCGGGACAAACCCTCCTCCAGACGGTCATCCGGGGTAGTTAAAGATAGGCGGATGTAGCCCTCCCCATAGTGGCCGTAGCCGCTGCCGGGGGTGACTACTACCGAGGCTTCGTCGAGCAGCTTGGTGCAATAGTCAAGTGAGGTATAGCCATCGGGAACCCTTGCCCATACATAGAGGCTGGCTCTTGTTGGAGTTGTCCTCAGCCCGATCCTGGTGAGCGTGTTCACTACACGGTCACGCCTTCGTTGATAGATAGCGTTGTGTTCTGATATGCAAGCCTGGTCTCCCAGAAGTGCCTCGATGGCTGCTAATTGGATTGCCTGGGGAATCCCTGAGTCGAGGTTTGATTTTACGCGCATCAGGGCGTTTACCATCTCCTCATTGCCTACCGCCATTCCGATGCGCCATCCTGTCATATTATAGCTCTTGGAGAGGGAGTGGAACTCGATGCCCACATCCTGTGCCCCCGGTGTTTCCAGAAAGCTCAGAGGACGGTAGCCGTCGAATGCGACCTCGGTGTACGGGGCATCATGGCAAACAGCCACCTCGTATTTTTTGGCGAAGGCGACTACTCTCTCGAAGAAGTCGAGGTCGGCCACTGCCGCTGTGGGGTTGTTGGGGTAGTTCATCCACAGCAGTTTGGCTTTTCGTGCTACGTCGACAGGGATGCTGTCGAGGTCAGGCAGGAAGTTATTGTCTTCAGTGAGCGGCAGGAGGTAGCTCTCGCCTCCGGCGAACATGGTGCCTATAGCGTAGACGGGGTAGCCGGGATCGGGAACCAGTGCGATGTCACCGGGGTCGATAAAGCACAGGGCGATGTGCCCGATACCTTCTTTGGAGCCGATAAGGGGGAGTACCTCCTTATCGGGGTTGAATGATAAACCAAAGCGTTTTTGATACCAGGTGGATATAGCCTGCCGCAGTTGTGGCAGCCCGTCGGACTCAGGGTAGCGATGGTTGGCTGAGTTATGTGCTGCCTCACAGAGGCTCTCGATGATATGTGGAGGGGTGGGGATGTCGGGGTCGCCGATGGCGAAACTGATGACATCCTCTCCCTGCGCTCGCTTCTCTGCGATCTTTTTGGTAATACCTACGAAAAGGTACGGCGGCAGATTTTCAATACGTTTGGCTAGTTGCATGTGAACGTACTCCATAAATTGTAATATCAAGTCTATTTTGAGAGCTTTTTAATTCAGTGACCTTTAACGATGTGATTTTGATTTCCGAAGTTTTGTGGCGTGACACTCAACTCAGTTCTTATTACTAATGGTACTCGAAGGCAATCTCTCAGTGCTGCAGGGAGATTCTCGGCCCCTATGTTACCCATCTTACTTATCAGCACCTTTTTGTCAATAGCACTTACCTTGTTGCACGAGCAAAATCCCCCTAGCCCCTTTTTCAAAGGGGGGTATAGAGGGACTCTTTCTCAAGGGGTGGTCTGTTCACTACAAGGCTTCCTTTTTTCAAGGGGTCATAAAGGCCACTCTTTCCAAAGCAGAGAATGTCTGAATGCAAAGCTCACTTTGCGAGAGTGAGAGAACGAGACTGGTTCTTTCTATATGGTAGAGGCCGGT
The DNA here is from genome assembly GCA_034189725.1 of Chloroflexota bacterium. Lineage (GTDB taxonomy): Bacteria > Chloroflexota > Dehalococcoidia > SZUA-161 > SZUA-161 > JAXHUK01. The sequence continues at coordinate 6,571 of JAXHUK010000154.1, forward strand.
GAGTGAAAGTCCCCCTCTTTCAAAGGGGGATTATCGATACTCACTAAGCTCTCTTATGGCCGGTTCTTCGTTGTAGCAATGCTGCTCGATATCACCCCACTGTGCCGCCGTGCAGATCTTTATGCTGAATCCATCTGGCTTCATCGGGTGTAAGCACCAGGACATCGATTGGCCCGCCAACGTTTTTTTGCCGTGCCTGAAAGCGCATGGTGTCGATAGTGGTACGAATTGCATAGATAGAAAAATCGATTGCATCCTGGAGCGCCATTGCATCCCAGATAACAGGTGCAGGTGTTCGAATGGCTTTCTTATTGCCCTTATCATCTTTGATGATCACCGGGGTCAGGATGGAAGCGAGGATATCGATTTGTCCGGACCAGGCGGCATTATAGATAAGTGAGCCATCAGGCTTGGCGTTTTTTCTTTCTACGGCGTCTCGCGAGATATGGCAGGAATAGATATGGGGGATACTTACCTTCCCCTCTTTTTTGTAGCCGGCAACGTGAAATCCCGTGTTCGCATCGGGGAACGATTTTCGGAAGTAGTCAACCAGCTTTCGGGAAACCGTCTCGACATCATCTTCGGATGTCAATTCTTCTTCGATAAACCTCTTGATATGGCTGGCTATGGAAACACCGCCGAGTAAATCCAGGCCAAAGTTTGAGATACCGACTTGTTGCCTCTCCAGGAGAAAAGTTTTGGTGATGGCATCTGAGTTAACCGTCTCGATCTTGAAACTCTTGCCCTCGGTATTTTGCCCTTCGATCGTTACCGATTGCCGGCTATCTGAAGCCAAAACAATCCCCTCCGGTACATAAACTGCTATTACTAAACTCATTTTCAGCTCCCTTTATTCTACTAATCCAATCCTAAAATTACCCGTATTGCTGCTGCTACCGCTTGAATATTCTCTGCTCCAATGTTTCCCATCTTGCTTACTATTCTTTTCTTATCAATAACCCTTATTTGCTCACAAAGAAGCACCGAATCTTTAGCCAACCCGCCAACACCGGCAGGGATATTCACGTGGGAAGGTAAAACTGCTTTCCCTATCTTCGTCGTGAAAGGAATGATGATTGTATGTGGGCTATTCTTGTTCGCCTTGTCTATTTGAATAATAAGTGCTGGCCTTATGCCTGATTGCTCCGTGCCCATCACCGGATTTAAGTCGACGAGAAATACATCTCCCCTCTTTATTTCCAATGTATTTCTCCCCTAACCAACATGTCCTCGTAAGCTGTAAGTTCAGTCAAGTAACTATCCATGTTGGATTCTCCCAAAACGTCACTCTCCTCACAAACTTGTTGGGAGCCTTCGCGTTTACTCCTTTTGGATTCCAGAAAGTCCACGAAATCGCCAATCTCCTTCACGAGATCGTCTGGCATAGACTTTATCTTCTCCCAAATATCATCTCGCATTAACATCTTTTTCTACGCCTCCTCTCCTTCAGCGTGCTGCTTTCACCACTTCCCGCTAAACACTACCTCGGCAGGTCCGCTGAGCAACACCTCTCCGGTGGTTCTGTTCCAGTCCACATTAAGTATACCACCAGGAAGAGTGATGTCGATGGGATTGTTG
>JAXHUK010000155.1:0-7592 GCA_034189725.1 Chloroflexota bacterium
CGGTTATGAGTGAACTGTTAAGTGAACTATATAGATAGATTTCGAGTTCATACTACTAGCAGCGCTGAATGTTCAACTTGATATTTTAAACTACATGATCTGAACATCAGCGCCTTGAACGCACAACACTGGTCAGGATTTAGAAGATATTAGAGGGGGTGATGCTGCTTGGTTAACGATAAGCCGGAATCATTATCTAATCAAGAATCAGTCGGCCCTCTGCTCCCTGAGGAACCAGAGGACTTTGAATCTGCCATGAATGCTCTCGCGGCCGAGCGGGAGAAGGCAGAAAAATTCCTCGCAAACTGGCAACGTGCAGAGGCCGATCTAATCAACTTCAAGAGGAGAAGCGAGCACGAACGATGCGAGATGGGTAACTACGCAAATGCCTCACTCATCTCAGCCCTGCTTCCTATTCTAGATGACCTGGAGCGAGCCCTGGAAAACCAGCCCGACAACGCGAAGGACACACCGTTCGTCGATGGTATCAAGCTCATCTACCAAAAATTCAAAGCGGCTCTTGATTGCTGGGGACTGTCAGAGATCGAGGCCGAAGGACAAGACTTCGACCCGAATATTCATGAAGCAGTGATGTGTGTACCCGGTGAAGAAGGAAAAGTGGTCGAAGAACTTCAAAAGGGCTATAAGCTCCATGAGCGCTTGCTCCGCCCTTCGATGGTAAAGGTGGGCAAAGAATAATATGGCTGTAGGGTAGATGTAAACAGTATCAGAGCTCGTACTACTGTTTGTTGACTATTATCTGGATATAGATAACAGCGTATCTTAACCAGACATCGCACACTCAACCGAAAGACAATAACCCTAGCACTGGGTTTACTCAACATACGAACAACTTGTAATGGAGGTCTACTATGGCAAAAGTAATCGGAATCGACCTGGGTACAACAAACAGTTGTGTTGCAGTTATGGAAGCCGGCGATCCTGTTGTCATCCCCAGCCAGGAAGGCGGGAGGATAGTACCCTCAATAGTAGCGCTGAGCAAAGGCGGCGAGAGGTTGGTGGGTCAGGTCGCCAAACGTCAAGCGGTTACCAACCCTGAGAATACCATCTCCAGCATTAAGCGATTTATGGGGCGCAAGTTCAAAGAATCGACGGTTCAAGCAGATAAGAAGCTGGTACCCTTCAAATTGACCGAAGCCTCGAATGGAGACGTCAGAGTCGTAATGGGTGACAAGGATTACAGCCCGCCCGAGGTATCAGCAATGATCCTGCAGAAACTGAAGGCAGATGCTGAAGCCTATCTCGGTGAAAAAGTGACGGAAGCAGTGATAACGGTTCCTGCCTACTTTAGCGACAGTCAACGGCAGGCAACCAAGGATGCGGGGAAGATCGCAGGCCTTGATGTGCTCCGTATCGTAAATGAACCTACCGCCGCATCCCTTGCCTACGGGTTGGATAAGAAAAAGGATGAGATGATCGCGGTATATGACCTCGGCGGTGGCACATTTGATATCTCGATCCTGGAGTTGGGTGAGGGAACATTCCAGGTAAAATCAACAAATGGCGACACACATCTCGGTGGTGATGACCTGGACCAACGAGTAATCGATTGGTTATGCGATGAGTTCAAGAAGGATCAGGGCATCGACCTGCGGCAGGATAAAATGGCATTGCAGCGATTAAAGGAAGCTGCAGAAAAGGCCAAATGCGAGCTTTCAACGGTTCAGCAAACCGATGTCAACCTGCCATTCATAACCGCCGATGCATCAGGACCAAAGCACTTGAATATTACCTTAACCAGGGCCAAGCTGGAGCAGTTGGTGATGGACCTCATTGATAAAACCATCGGGCCCTGCCATCAGGCACTATCCGACGCCAGTCTTTCCGCCAATCAGATCGACGAGGTTATCCTGGTAGGTGGACAAACCAGAATGCCACTGGTACAACAAAAAGTCAAGGAGCTTTTTGGGAAGGAACCCCACAAGGGAGTCAACCCGGATGAGGTGGTTGCCATTGGCGCAGCAATTCAGGCAGGAGTGCTCAAGGGTGATGTCAAGGATGTGCTGTTACTTGATGTTACCCCACTTACCTTAGGCATTGAGACGCTGGGAGCCGTAATGACCCCGTTAATCAACCGTAACACGACTATTCCTACATCTAAGAGCCAGATATTCAGCACTGCTGCTGATAATCAGCCCAGCGTCGAGATCCATGTACTCCAGGGAGAACGTCCTATGGCCTCTGACAATAGGACCCTGGGGCGCTTTATGCTTGATGGCATCTTGCCATCACCACGAGGGGTTCCTCAGATAGAGGTTACATTTGATATCGACGCCAATGGTATTCTCAGCGTTAAAGCCCATGACAAGGGAACAGGGAGAGAGCAGAAGATCACCATCACCGCCTCCAGTGGTCTGAGCAAGGAAGAGATCGACAAGCTCCAGCATGAGGCTGAACTACATGCCGCTGAGGATACAAAAAAACGTGCTGAGATAGAAGCACGCAATATGGCCGACAACCTCGTCTACTCTGCAGAGAAAACATTGCGAGAGCAAGGCGACAAGGTGCCATCTGACATTAAAGAAGAGGTCGATAGCAAGATAGCAGCGGTGAAGTCAGCCCTGGCGGGAAACGATACTGACCAGGTCAATCGCACCGCCCAGGAGCTTTCAGAGGCACTACAAAAAATTGGTTCAGCTGTCTATCAGGAAGCCGAGGCTACACCACCCCCTGAAGAAGAGGGGCCTGGGACAAGCGATGAAGGCACTGTGGAAGGCGAGTTCCGAGAAGTGTAAACAAGCCCGCGTGATGGTTGATGGTTCTTGTAATCTCAGTCAAAAACGAACAGTTTATGAACCATTAACCGTCACGCTTTATTTATCTGTTATTTGCAGTGACATCAAGGAGTATCTTTTTTGATCAATAAGAAATGGCAACTCCGCCCGCCGCTTCCCGCCGATACACTGGCACAGCGGCTCCGCAACGAACCCATCAGCATCTATCAGCGAGGCTCTCAAACAGTTAAGCAGCAGGAAGTAACGCCGATGCTGGTGCAGTTGCTCCATAATCGTGGTATCACCGATCCGGCCCACTTCGAATCGTACCTCAATGCTGATGAGAAGCTAACTCATAGTCCAGCGCTCCTCCCCGACATTGACAAGGCTGTGGCCAGAATTCTCCAGGCCGTACTCGGTAATGAGCTGGTTGCCATATATGGCGACTTCGACGCCGATGGCATCACAGCTACCGTTCTACTGGCACAGGGAATATCATATCTGGGGGGCCACACTGTTACCTATATCCCCCACCGCTCTGAAGAAGGCCACGGACTAAACCGTCCTGCTTTGAACAACCTGAAAGAGCAGGGAGTTAGCCTGATAATCACCGTTGATTGTGGCATAACGGGGTACGCTGAAGCACAGTACGGGCGTGAAATCGGGCTGGATATCATCATTACAGACCACCACATCGCTCTCGACAAAACTCCCCCTTCTCTGGCTGCTATCGATCCCAAACTCCCGGATGCTACGTACCCGTTCTGTGAACTGTCAGGGGTAGGCGTTGCATTCAAGCTCTTACAGGCGCTTTTCCAGGCTACCCATAAGAATGAGGGTTTGGAAGAGGCCCTTGACCTGGTTGTATTGGGCACAGTTGCCGACATGGTACCACTGCAAGGAGAGAACCGATACCTGGTAAAACAGGGACTCGAGGTTCTCAACAAGAGCCAGAGGATAGGCGTGCAAGAGCTGGTTCTTTCTGCGGGCCTTGAGATGGGTAGAATCACCACCGAAAACATCTCCTACTTGCTGGCACCCAGGCTCAACGCAAGCGGAAGGCTGGATCACGCCATTACCAGCTATGAGCTGCTTGAAACCTCTTCCCGCGAGGAAGCCCGCCGGCTTGCAGCAACACTTGAATTCAATAACAGTGAGCGGCAGCGATTGACCGCAGAGCTGTTTGCCAGGGCAAAAGAGAGTCTACTCGTTGACGGCAGAGCTCAACCGCTATTGATGATTAGCGGCCCCGAATACCCCTCTGGAATCGCAGGGGTGGTGTCCGGCAAGCTGGTTGATGAGTTCTATCGACCATCCATTGTGGTCCAGGTAGAAGGCGATACTGCCAAAGGCAGCGCTCGCAGCATCCCCGAATTCAATCTCGTTGCTGCATTTACTGAATGTCAGGATTTATTCTCCCGGTTCGGCGGGCACCATCAGGCAGCAGGATTCGTCATGCCCAGAGACAACGTAGAGCAACTCTATCGACGGCTCCTGGAGATAGCAGAGCGAGAGCTCAGCAGTATCGATCTGCAACCTGCGATCTCCATCGACGCCGCGATTCCCCTATCCAAGTTGAATGGCACAACCTACAAGCTGATAAATATGCTTGAGCCCTTTGGGCAAGCAAATCAACCACCGGTTTTCCTGAGCCAGAACGTGAAGCTGCTGGACTCTCGCAGGATCGGCAGCAACAAGGACCATCTGAAGCTAAAGCTGCGCGACGGTACCATTACATGGGATGCTATTGCGTTCGATCTCGGCAATGAAGTGTTATCCCCTTATATCGACATTGTCTATAATCTGAAGGCAGATAGCTGGGGAGGAAAACATACGCTGGGACTCAATATCCTCGATTTTGTCCCCTCTGTATAACCAGGACGTCTCTGACTGGGGCTACAGCATTGCTGGGGGATGAGTGCGGTCATGAAGCGACCACTGTTAATGCTGATGATTTTGATCACCGCCGTACTAACCGGCTGTGCTCAAAACAGCGAGGGGCAGGTTAAGGTTATTCGAGTTATCGATGGCGATACTATAGAGATCGCAGGGGGCTCCAGGGTCAGGTACATCGGTATCGATGCTCCCGAGGTCTACCCACAGATGGAGTTCTACGGCCCGGAAGCACGAGACAAGAATAAAGAACTCGTGGAAGGCAAGATGGTCATACTGAAAAGAGACGTTTCCGATAAGGACCGCTACGGCAGATTACTTCGTTATGTCGATCAAGATGGTCTGTTTGTCAACGAGGAGTTAGTACGCCTTGGCTACGCTCGCGCTGTTCCATACCCACCCGATACCAGATACCAGGAACAATTGGTCAAGGTCGAGGAGGAGGCAAGGAACGCTCAAAGGGGACTCTGGCAGAACTCAAGTAGTCCTGCCAGGCCAACCTTTTTTACGATATTTCCATCCTTACATGGTACACATCTCAATAACTACAACAGAGTAATTGCTTCGAGTCTACCGTTCCGTGGGTGGGATCAGGCCAGTGAAGATCCCAGCCCAAAGAGCCCTCCCGGTATTCTCTATTCTCAGTAGTTCCCCCTTCCCTGTAAGGTTACTAACTTGCAACTATGACCCTGCAAGCCCCCTAACACACTACATCACGGAAGAGGCCATCCGGGCATCTCCCCTTCCTCACCGTAATTCATGCGCAATAGCGAATAGTCAAAGCCATCTACAAATCCATCGCGATTGAAGTCGCTTGATTCCAACGCATCCACCGACGTATCTCCGTAATACATGCGCAGCAACGAGTAATCAAATGGCCCTATGTAATCATCGTTATCGGCATCACCCTCAAGCAAGGTGCCAAAGTCCACTACCACTTCAGTACCACTGATCACTACACCCTCAGCAAGCCTGCTCAGGCTACGGCGACACTTGATACCGATATCACAGGTGCCCGGTTCAAGACTGGGGAGGTTAAAATCGCCAACACTGCTGGTATCAACGTCCTGAGGCGCCCCGACAACAGTCGCAGTCCCAACCTCGTAGAAAACCAGTGTCAAAGGCGTAACCCAGGTATCATCGGGTAAACCAGGACGTCCCTGAAGATCAATCCCTCCCTCAAGCGTTGTGCCATACACAAAGTGCCCGGTAACTGTACAATCACCATTTACATCGATAGTTGTGGGATTCTCATTACTACTGAGATCGCCGCTCCACTCTACAAAGAAATACCCTTCGTTAGGAATAGCTTCCACATCAACAGCAGTACCGCACTCATACGTGCCACCGCCAGTGATTACGCCCCCCTCTGGAGGATCGGCAACCGTTGTCAGAGTATACTCATATCTGGCAAAGTTGGCGGTGACCGTCTTGTCCCCATCCATGACAATGCTTGCAGGATTTACGCTGCCGCTCAGATCGCCGCTCCAGCCCACAAAGTACCAGCACGCATCCGACGGCGTCGCCGTCACCGTTACCGTAGTGCCGCATTCATACGTGCCACCACCGCTGACTGTGCCACCCTCAACAGGACTGGCGTTCGTTGTCAGCGTGTATTCGTATTTGGCAAAGTTGGCAGTGACCGTCTTGTCCCCATCCAGCAGGATAGTTGTCGGATTGGTGCTGCCACTCAAATCACCACTCCAGCCCACAAAGTACCAGCACTCATCCGCCGGCGTCGCTGTCACAGTCACCGTAGTGCCGCACTCGTACGTGCCACCACCGCTGACTGTGCCACCCTCGGCCGGACTAGCATTCGTTGTCAACGTATAGTCATACTTAGCAAAGCTGGCAGTAACCGTCCTGTCGCCATCCAGAAGGATGGTTGTCGGATTGGTGCTACCACTCAGGTCCCCACTCCAGCCCACGAAGTACCAGCAGTCATCCGCTGGTATCGCCGTCACCGTCACCGTAGTGCCGCACTCGTACGTGCCACCACCGCTGACCGTGCCACCTTCGGCAGGGCTGGCATTCGTTGTCAGTGTATATTCATATTTGGCGAAGTTGGCAATGACCGTCTTGTCCCCATCCAGCAGGATAGTTGTCGGATTGGTGCTGCCACTCAAATCACCACTCCAGCCCACAAAGTACCAGCACTCATCCGCCGGTGTCGCTGTCACCGTCACCGTAGTGCCGCACTCGTACGTGCCACCACCGCTGACTGTGCCACCTTCGGCAGGGCTGGCATTCGTTGTTAACGTATAGTCATACTTAGCAAAGCTGGCAGTAACCGTCTTGTCGCCATCCAGCAAGATAGTTGTCGGATTGGTGCTACCACTCAAATCACCACTCCAGCCTGTGAAATACCAGCAGTCATCCGCTGGTATCGCTTCCACCGTCACAGTGCTGCCACAATCGTAGGTGCCACCACCGTTTACAGAGCCACCCTCTGCAGGACTAACATTTGTTGTCAGTGTACACTGCGGTACCGCATTAATAACCACATTCCCGTTGAAAACAGAGCCTGCATCCAGTACTGCCTGCGCATCAAGAATGGCCACTGTTTGCCTGTTTCCCTGTCTTTCCGGATACACATAAACAAACTGTAGAGGAGTACCTTCGGTCTCCGCATCAGCACTAAACTCCAGAGTAGCCAGGACAAAGTCCTCGGTGACATCCGGAGCAGCGACTCCAGCCATAGCATCAAAGTCTATTGTTCCGGCAATGTTATCAAATGTTGATTCCCACACATCGCTTAATGCCGTGCCCGGCGTAATACTCAACATCGTCAGCTTGGTCGGATCGAAGTTAATACTCGCCGTTGCTGTATCCACTGCTTCCCCGCCAGGGACCGTTACTAAGATGTCAACTGTGAATGTTTGCCCTATTGAAACCTCCACAGACGCGGGATCGATCTCTATCCCGACTCCACCCTGAGCCTGAGCCGGTAGTACAGATCCCAGA
>JAXHUK010000156.1:0-8369 GCA_034189725.1 Chloroflexota bacterium
GCCTTTTTCACCCTGTCCCCGAGGTCGCTGAGGTCGTTGAATGAGATAAAGCCCCAACCTCCCTTAACCAGCGCGCGGACATTCCCTCCAATGCTGGTAGTCCTGCCGATATCCTCTAACTCGCGGCCGCGATACTGGATACGAGCGGCCTCCCCTTCTTCAATGCGAATCTCGATGTAGTCAGCATCATGACCTTTCAGTGCTTCAGTTATTTGATCTCGCATAATTACCCCACCTTATATCTATATGTTATATCAACGGAACGGAACGAACGTGCTGCGATACAGATCGGCCTCCTGTTTACGGCCACTGAGTCCAGATCACAACGTACGTTCAATTATATGTCCGATGAGAGGAAAAAGCCAGCCGTTGGAGGATACAGGTAGTGCAGAGGGTGTAGCGGTCGCGGGCCCATGGTATATTATTTATAAAGGGTGCGGTGAAATCCGCGGTATCGAGGAGTTAGTCACGCAGAAGAGCATCCCGGGGCAAGGGTCGGGCTCGGCGGTGAACCGGAAGGCTACTGTCATATCTCTATGAAGAGATTCGGGAGAATCTTGGAAGATAAAGGGAGGATTGTGTTATAGTACCGGTTTGCCAGAACCCGTCTTGACCGTCTCAACCGGCGTGGTTGCCACGCCCAGCTTTGGCGCATCAATCAGGGCATTGCGCTTTCTCCGCCTTGCCCGAAAGAAGTAATCTATGGCCAGAATTATCACTAATAGAGCACCACCAGCCGAGACAGTAAACGCCGTATCTAATAGTAACTCTTGCATTTCGCTCTCCCTCTGTCGGCAACTCTTCCGACCTTACGATTATGCTTCCTTACTATCTATTTTGGCGTAAACTGCAATCTTTACAATCCATCTACAGTACTGCCTCGGGTGTTACTATAGTAATACTCAGAGTTACGAACTGGCACCACCTCATGTCCTTGCCTCGTACAGGTGTCTGAGAGGCAACTTAACAATCGTATACAGCGTCACATAATTCTTCCAAAATGTCCCGAAAAACCGCGACAAAACATATTGACCGTTACCCCACCTTCTGTTATGCTTCTACTCGGTTACCCCTTTCCAGTCAGCATCTAATTAATGTTGCCCAGAGCAATAAGGTAGTATATTTTCCCCTGCCAGATGTATCTATGGAAAGGGATCTATCCTCAAGGAGAAATACGCTGAAAGTCCTGGAAAGTTCCGCTTTCAAGTGCTTTTCCTTGGGGTGTTCTTATAAGAACTGCGAAAGCGTTCTTTCTTGTGCGCTGGAACCCCCAAACCCCGGGGTAAAGGCCGCTTTGTTAAGCCGTGGTATCGAGGACAGTATGAAAGCAAGAGCGGCAGCAGAAATCTGGCAGGCAACACTCAAGGAACTCCGAGGGCGAGTAAGCGCTTCAAATTATAAGACGTGGCTGAACAATACTGTAGGGCTTTCTTTACAGGATGGTAGTTTCGTAGTCGGCGTGCCCAGCACCTTTGTTACTGACTCTCTGGAACAGCGGCTCCTCCCCCTGATTGAGAAGACCATATCTAGCATTGCCGGGCACCCCACGAAGGTACAATTTCAGGTACATCTCGGCGAGGAAGGCGGGGAACTGGGACCGATACCTCCTGTATTCTCCGGGCTGAGATCCGGTCAGCGTGCCGCCTCGCAAAAGTTCAATCGCAGGTATACATTCGACGCATTTGTTGTCGGCAGTTGCAACCGTCTGGCACATGCTGCCGCTCAGAGGGTAGCGAATGAGCCTGGTAGCAGCTATAATCCACTGTTCCTCTACAGTGGGTCGGGATTGGGAAAAACACACCTCATGCATGCCATCGCCTGGGGGGCCTTGCGGTCATGCCCCCGGGTAATGTACGTAACTGGCGAGCAGTTCACCAATGAGTTCATCAGTGCTATCAGAGAGGGCAGGAGCGAGGATTTCAGGAATAAATATCGCAGTGTGGATGTCTTGCTCCTCGATGATATTCAGTTCATTGCTGGCAAAGAGCAGACCCAGGAGGGCTTCTTTCACACCTTCAATGACTTGCATAACGCAAATAGCCAGATCGTTATCAGTTGCGACCGTCCCCCCAAATCGGTAAACCTGCTTGAGGACAGGTTACGCTCTCGCTTCGAGTGGGGTCTTATTGCTGATATGCAACCACCCGATTTAGAAACCAGGATCGCTATACTGCAAACGAAGGCTGACGACCAGAAAGCCGCGGTTCCGCTGGATGTGTTCGACCTCATTGCCCGACGCATCCAGAAAAATATCCGTGAGCTTGAGGGAGCACTCAATCGCGTACTGGCGTATGCCAAACTTACCAAGGAACCCCTCACACCCGAACTTGCAGCTCAGGCTTTGTTGGAGATAACCACCGATGCCCACCGGCATCACTTCACCCCGGATACCATCATCAGCACCATTGAGGCATACTACAGCCTGCCCAAACAATCCTTAAAAGGGAAAAAGCGAGACAAATCGATCTCTCAGGCACGACAACTGGCAATGTACCTGCTCCGGGAGGAGATGCAATGCTCCTGGACTATGATAGGGCAGGAGCTAGGCGGTAGAGACCATAGTACGATACTCCATGGATATCAGAAAATCAGCGTCGATATCAATACGGATACTATTCTGCGCCGTGATCTGATTGACATTAGGGACAGGCTCTACAAACAAACGGCCTGACCGCCAAACTGCGCACACGAGCTAAATGTGACATAAATTCGTGGAAAAGTTGCCATTTTGTGTGGAAAACCCCTCCTTTTTGTGGATAAGTCATCTTTGTCGTTATGTCTTTTTATGTTGTCCCCTCCCTTATCCCCGTAACTCATGAAGAAAGAATACTTCAAATCTTTAATTCTTCTCAAGAACTCCACAGACAGTCCAAGTTCCGGCAAACGGCGTTTCCACAATAATCACGCTTTTATTACTATTGGTTTTACTGCCTTATAAAACATATACTATAATTAGCTGGTTAATACTAAAGTGTGCAAAAGGGTGAAAAGTTGATAGATAGAGTTGAGATTTATGTAAATGGTGGAGATGGCGGAAATGGGACGATAAGTTTCCGTAGGGAGAAGTTCGTGCCGTTCGGTGGGCCTAATGGAGGGGATGGTGGGGATGGTGGAAGTGTGTATCTGGTTGGTGACGGTAGTGTGACTACCCTGCAAGAGTTCAGGTATAAAAAGAGATTCAGTGCAAAGCGTGGTGCGATGGGTGGCGGAAAGGATATGACGGGGAGAAGAGGTGAGGATTTGTTGATAAGGGTTCCATTAGGTACCGTAGTACGAAAAAAGCAGGATGAAGATGGAAGCTTGGTTTTTGTCGCAGATATCATTGAGCAGGGCCAGAGGGTACCGGTCGCGAAAGGGGGGAGAGGTGGCCACGGAAATGCTCATTTTGCTACACCGACCAATCAGGCACCCCGTGTTGCCGAGAAGGGTGGTTCCGGTGAAGAGGCGTGGCTACAACTCGACCTCAAACTGATCGCCGATGTGGGCATCGTTGGCTATCCCAATGCAGGCAAGTCGACACTGCTGAGCATGGCCTCCAAAGCACGACCGAAGATTGCCGATTACCCGTTTACTACACTCGAGCCGTCTCTTGGTGTTGTTGAGATAGGGTATAATAGCTTCATTATGGCTGACATCCCGGGAATAATCGAGGGGGCACACCGTGGTGTAGGATTGGGGCTGGACTTTCTGCGACATATCGAGAGAACCAGGGTGCTGGTTCATCTGGTTGACGGTAGCTCTGATAATCCCGTATCGGATCTGAATAATATTGAAGCGGAATTGGAGCTGTACCAGGCGGGATTGAAGGATAGACCGCGGATCGTTGCCATAAACAAAATCGATCTTCCGGATGTACGAAGCAGAATACCTCAGCTTGAAACAGACTTTTCACAGCGAGGAATTACACCCCTGTTCATATCAGCGGCTACCGGAGAAGGGGTTGGTGATCTTATGAAGAAGTGTTTGGATGTGGTACAGCAGACCGCCAGCAGCTCCCTTGAGATGAAAGAAGATGCGGAATTTAGGGTTTTTCGACCAAAGCCTGTTACTCCGAGGAAAAAACGTCGACAGGATCAGGAGTAGGGTATGAGAGACCAACGTATTGGCATTTTCGGCGGCACATTCGATCCTATCCATCTGGGGCATCTTATCATAGCGGAGGAAGTTCGCTGGAAGCTGTCGCTTGAGGAGGTACTCTTCGTACCCACAGGGCAACCCTGGCTTAAAGGCGAGGCCACTATCAGTGCAGCCGAACACCGCCTGGAGATGGTGCTTTCGGCTACTGCTTCAAATCCCTATTTCAGCGTTTCGACTATCGAGATCGAACGCGACGGGTCTTCGTACAGTGTAGAAACAGTCGCTGAGTTGAAGGCCAGCCTGGGCGCACGGGCTAAACTCCACTTCATTGTAGGGCAGGACGCCCTGGCAGAGCTACCACGCTGGAAGAACCCCAGACGCCTGGTCGAGCTTTGTCAGGTGGTGGCAGTGGGCCGGCCGGGCCATGGCATGCTGGATCTGGATGCACTCGAGCCATCGATACCTGGCGCATCTGACCGCATTTTACTGGTCGACGTGCCTCAGATCGAGATCAGTGCCACTGATATTCGAAGGCGGGTTGCCAGCGGGCTTTCCATCCGCTACCTGGTTCCCGAGGCGGTGGAAAAGTATATAGCCGAGCAAGGTTTGTATATACAAGGAGGGTAAAAGGAGTGACGTTAGATAGCGACGACAGGCTATTGGAACTTTTTCGGGAGCATGCGGTCATCCGCGGCGACTTTACGCTGTCCTCAGGGCTCAAGACCTCTATCTATTTCGATGGCCGGATGCTGACCCTCTGGCCGGAGGGGGCATATCTCATCGGGAAGAGGATATTCCGGATCCTTGTTGATAGCGGAGCGGAAGCCGTTGGCGGAATGACTATGGGGGCTGATCCGATCGCAACCGCAGTAGCCGTGGTCAGCCATCTGGAGGGAACCCCCATCCCTGCATTCATTGCCCGGGGGGAGACCAAGGGACACGGGACGCAGAAACGCATTGAGGGGCCGCTGAGGGCAGGTTCTCGGGTGGCTATAGTAGATGATGTCATTACCACCGGAGGCTCGGTGCTGCGAGCTATAGAGGCGGTAGAGGCGCAGGGCTGCCAGGTGGTGAAGGTTGTGGTATTACTTGACCGCCAGCAAGGCGGTTCTGATGAGATCAGGAGGCGGGGCTACGATTTCGCCGCCATACTGAGTGCCGACGCTGAGGGTGAGGTGAGGCTCGCGTAGCTTGCCCTTGTAGCTATATAGTTGCTAAGGAAGACGGTTTCTATACAACGAAGCCGTCTTTTATTGATTACTCCCCGATCAGCTTCCGGTACAGGCTTTTGGGCAAAAAGGTGTGGGCGTGGACGTCGTCGGCGTAGTAGGTAGTGGGCACAACGCAGGCTCTTGCCTGAATTCTGGGGTCGTGTTTCCGGGAGCCGATGGAAAACGTCCACCAGTTACCGGCGTATGTTGCTATTGGCGCGGTACAGAGGTCTGCGATAGTGAACACCCGGGAGAGCTTGCGCTGTACTTCTGCCACGAACGGACGATGGAAGTGGAGCGACTCCGTCTGTGCCACGAACATGCCGTCAGGTGTCAATCGACTCGCCGCATCGGCGAAGAATTCCTCTGAAAACAGCACCTGCGCGGGCCCGACAGGATCGGTACAATCGACGATAATCAGGTCGAAATTGTGGGCTGTTTGCTGCAGAAATTTCGCCCCGTCTGTGTGGATTACGTCTAGCCGGGGATCATCGAAAGAGGTAGCGATCGTGGGCAGGAACTGCTTCGAAACCTCGACCACCCTGGGGTCCAGTTCGACGAGGTGAATTCCCTTTACCGTTTCGTGTTTGGCCACTTCCCTCACGGTGCCACCATCGCCCCCACCGATAATGAGCACATTCTGCGGATCGGGGTGAGCGTGGAGCACCACCTGGGCTAACATTTCGTGGTAGATAAACTCGTCTCGTTCGGTAACCTGGACGACTCCGTCTAAAACCAGGACTCTGCCGAAGTGTGCGCACTCCAGGACCAGTATCTCCTGATAATCGCTCTGCTCTCGGTGCAGCACCTGCTCGATTTCATAGGCGTACTTGATCGGGGAAAAGGGGTCTTTTTCGAAGAAGAGCAAATTATCTACCATAGTATGAAACATCACAAGAGAGTAGTCTGAGGTATGGTGATGCCGTCGAACTGAGAGGCGTAGGCTGTGGTATAAGCGCCAGCGGATAGAATATACACATGGTCCCCGATAGCCATCTCAGGTAAAAACACGTCGCTTTGGACGATATCCAGGCTGTCGCAGGAGGGACCGGCGAGTACCCACGGTTCAAGAATGCCGTCTTTCAGGGAAGCGAGGGAGTATTGTATGCCGCCGATACTTTCCATAAGGCCGTTAAATACGCCGACATCTAAATAAAGCCACTTTTCCTTGTTTCGCACAGCTTTACCGATAACGGTTGCGACAAGGACCCCTGCTTCTCCAACCAATACCCTTCCTGGCTCTATGGCAACTTCTGTATCCCTGGGAAACAAGGTATCTATGGTATCTTTAATCCGCCTGGCGATGTCACTAATTGGGATGGTGGTTTCCCGATACTCTATAGGAAAACCGCCACCGATATTCAACATTTTTAGCTCGATACCGCGCTCCCGTGCCTTTTCCCAGACTACGCTGCTCTTTTCGAGTGCTTTTACCCATGTCTCGGCCTCGGTGCATTGAGACCCAACGTGGAAGGTAAGGCCATACGGTTCCAGTCCTTTACTCCGTGCTTCTTGAAGCAGTTCTACCGCATCGTCCACTTCGACGCCGAACTTTTTGGTCAGCGGCCACTGGCTACCGTCATTGGGTACGGTGAGGCGCACGTAGACCTTGCTTTGGGGAGCGAATTGAGATAGTTTCTCAACCTCGGCGTATGAGTCGAAGGCAAATAACCTCATCCCTAACCGATACGCCGCCTCGATGAATGCTTCGGTTTTAACGGGGTTACTTGCTATGATTCTGTCGGGGGAAATAGCTCTATGAAGTAAAAGGCCGAGTTCATCTTGTGAAGAGATTTCAAAACCGCAGCCGAGATCATTGAGCAGGTCTATAACAAGCCAGTGCGGATTGGTTTTAAGAGCGTAATAGATTCGGGAATTCACGAGGGTACCCTGCAATTCGCTGAACTTTTGGCGAATCAGGTTCCCATCTAAAACGAGAAGCGGTGTTTGCCTGCCTCTGACGGCGTTCTCTATTTCTATGAGGTTATTGATAGACATCCTTGTACGCTCCTACCTCAACATTAGGCCGGTTGATGAGGTAGCTACGCACCTCGCTTAATTCGAAACTGCTCTGCAAATCCTTGACTGCTTGCTCGGCGTCGAATTCCTTGCAGGAAAAAATGTCGATATTGATATAGGATTGCCCGGGAAACGTGTGGATACTGATGTGGCTTTCTGCGAGACCGATGATACCAGAGACACCGCAGTCTTCGGATTTGGGATCGATGTACCTGGAGACATTTGGCACAGAGAGTTTCGTCATTCCAATCTGTGAGGGGTATATATCAAGAAGTTCGTATATAAAATCGACGTCGTGAATTTTCTCAATATTGCTTGTGTATCCGTCTATGATCAGGTGCATTGTTCCCACCCCCCTAGTGTATAGTATGGCATAAAAAAATGACCCCCCGCTTTGCAGGGTGGTCAAAAATATACCCTTTGTCCAAGCTCAGCTAATTTGTCACTCGGACATTGCTCGCTCCATAAGCTTCCCCTCATACCATTTATCGAGATCTGCTCTCCGGACACGGTAAGACTTGCCGATCTTGGCCGCAGGAAGCCTCCGGTCGTGACACCACCTTTGCGCGGTTACTTTACTAATTCCCAAAATCTTGGTTAGGTCGTCTACCGACAATAACTCAGTTTCCATAGTGTGACGTGCACATCACCTCCCTCATTGACCTGAGAAGATCAACAGTGGAAAGCATACCATATCTTACCCGATAAAGCAATACTTTAGTGAACTTTTACCTCTGGAAAGATACAAATGCTACCTATCGCTGCTTATTGCTTGGCTGTTGAATTTCGGAGAGAGGTAGCTCTGTAATGGCATCGCTTTCGAACTGAACGACAGCAGTCTCCTTGAGGGGATTACAGCCGATTACTTTAGCCTCACCGCTGCTTGTGGTGATTACCTGCCCCGCTGCGGGGAGCCTCTGTTTCATTTCCCGGTATTGCTCATTTTCGTAAGCCAGACAGCAGAGTAATCGACCGCAGATACCGGAGATATTTGCGGGATTGAGTGGGAGGTCCTGCTCGCGGGCCATTCTCATGGAAATGGTCTCGAATTTAGTCAAATGG
>JAXHUK010000157.1:0-6415 GCA_034189725.1 Chloroflexota bacterium
TGGGCTATACAGGTGAGGTGGTGAAGGTTAATCCTGAGTCGGTTATCGCCATCCTCAATGCCGGATACATACCCGTGATTGCCCCCGGTGGCTACAGAACATCCGATGAAAACGACGATCGAGTCAGGCTACTCAACATCAATGGTGACGATAGCGCCAGTGAGATCGCAATGTCGCTCGAAGCAGAAAGACTCATATTTCTGACCGATGTTCCCGGCGTACAGAACGGTGAGGGGCAATTATTATCGAGACTATCCCCTGTCGAGGCAAGAGCATTGATAGAATCAGGCGTTATCTCAGGAGGGATGATTCCCAAGGTGGAGGGATGTCTTCGTGCCCTCTCATCCGTCTCTTCAACCCAGATCATCGATGGACAATCCCCGGGTGCTTTGCTCGCTGCCCTCGAAAGAAACGACTGTGGCACCATTATTGAGTAGGAGAATTTTATGAGTTGGCGCAGGCAAGATAATGCAGGTGATGGAAACAGGAGACCTGGTTGGCCTGACATGTCAGAGGTGCAGATGCAGTTACGCATCCCTCCAGGACTGGGCAGAGCAGTCAGGTGGTTGATAATCCCCGCTGTATTGCTTTTACTATTCATCATCCTCAGCGTAGCGAAGGGCATCTGGACAGAGTGGCTCTGGTTCTCCAATCTGGGATTCAGCAGCGTCTACAACACCATTCTAAGTACCAAGGTTATAATCTTTGTCATTGCCTTTCTTGTTTTCCTTTTCCTGTTTATCGGGAACCTCCTTCTGGCAAGGCGTTTGGGGCCAAGGTCAAACATCCCATCGCTCCCCGCAGACGAGGTGAAGAACCTGGGCAGGGTTATGCTGGCAGGGACAATTGTCGCAGCGATATTCCTGGGTATTATCTTTGCTTCAGTTGCACAGGGGAACTGGGAAACGGTGCTGAGGTTCCAGGATGCACAGCTTTTTGGCATTGCAGACCCTATTTTTAGTAAGGACATAGGCTTCTACCTGTTTTCGATACCATTCCAGCGATTTGCTCAAGCATGGGTGCTGGGCGCTCTGATCGTTGTGTTGATTGCAACGGTCGGTTTCTATGCTTTCAACTACAATATCCGCCGTCTCGGTTTCGTATTCAGTCGTGGTGCAAAAGCACATCTTTCGGTGTTGGTTGCACTAGCATTTGGGATATTTGCCTGGCGTTACCTTCTCGACACATATTCCCTGATCTACTCAGAGCGCGGTGTTGTCTTCGGAGCGGGCTATACTGATGTCCATGCGCAGTTGATTGCCCTGAGGATTCTTATTGCTACCGCTCTCATGTGTGCAATTGTGATGCTGGTCAATATCTTTCGCCGTGGCCTTCGGCTGCCGGCTTATGCCCTGGTAGTCTGGATCGTTGTTATCGTCGTAATTGGCACTATCTATCCGGCATTGATTCAAAGGTTCCAGGTTAATCCCAGCGAGCTGAGTAAAGAGTCGGAATACATTGGCTATAATATCGAGTTCACCGAGAAGGCTTTTGCCCTCGACAGAATCGATGCGGAGCAATTTACAGCTGAGGGAGAACTCACCACTGAGGACATCGTGGCCAACTCAGCAACCATAAGCAATATCAGGCTCTGGGACCACCGGCCACTCAAAGATACCTATCACCAGAAGCAAGCACTGCGACCTTATTATGACTTTAACGATATCGATATCGATCGCTATGATATCGATGGGCAATATCGTCAGGTGATGCTCAGCGCTCGTGAGCTGTACCAGGAGAAACTCGATCCACAGGCAAAAACCTGGGTCAATCAGCGCCTGGTATACACTCACGGTTACGGCCTGGCCCTTAGCCCGGTCACCGAGGTAACCGAGGAGGGCGCACCTATACTGGAGATCAAGGATATCCCCCCGACCAGCGACTCCGAAACGTTTCGGATAACAAGACCCGAGATCTACTTTGGTGAAAAGACCAACGATTACATCATCGTAAATACGAATACGGAGGAGTTCGATTACCCCATGGGTGATCAGAATATCTACACAAACTATGGTGGCAGTGGTGGAATACCCCTGAACTCCTTCTTGCGCAGGGCAGCTTTTGCCTGGCAGATCGGCGATTTTAATGTCCTCATTAGCAGTGAGATAACTTCCGAAAGTAAAATAATTTACGTACGCAACGTTCAGGAGCGGGTGAATAAGGTCGCTCCTTTCCTCCGTCTCGATCGGGATCCCTATCTGGTGGTTACCGACGAAGGCAGGTTGGTCTGGATACAGGATGCCTATACCTGGAGCGATAATTATCCCTACTCCGAGCCGCTGGCTGACGGTACCAACTACGTTCGTAACAGCGTCAAGGCAGTTGTTGATGCGTATGATGGTTCTGTAATTCTCTACATTGTTGAGCCTGATGATCCGGTAATTCAGACATATCAGGAGATATTCCCCAGTCTATTCACTTCCGGAGACGAGATGTCCGAGGAGGTCCGGGCTCACCTGCGTTATCCCGAGGATCTGTTCTCAATACAGGCCGAGGTGTACCAGAGATACCACATGAAAGACGTGAAGGTATTCTATGGAAAAGAAGACCTGTGGACGATCCCCGAAGAGATATATCGAGATGCTTCACAGCGGCTTGATCCGTACTATGTTATAATGCGCCTTCCCGATGAGGAAAAGGAAGAGTTCCTGTTGATGCAACCGTTTACTCCGGAGAATAAAAAGAACACGGTTGCCTGGCTGGCGGCGCGCTCTGACGGAGAAAACTACGGCACCCTGCTGGCTTACTACCTGCCCAAGGAGAAACTAACCTACGGCCCTATGCAGGTAGAGAACCGCATCGAGCAGGATACTGCTATCACAGAGCAGTTTGCCCTTTGGGGACGCGGTGGTTCCACCGTGATTCGAGGGAATCTGTTGATGATTCCTATTGAGGACTCGTTCCTCTATGTGGAGCCGATATTTCTGCAAGGAGCTGCAGGGGGAGTCCCCGAACTTAAACGGGTAATTGTTGCTACCGGTGACAGCATTGCCATGGAACAGACACTGGATGAGGCTCTCGACGCTGTCTTCAGCATGGCACCGCCAGAGGTCACCCCACCACCGGATGTGGAGGAACCTCCTGGGGAAGAGTTGCCCGGCGAGATAGCGGAGCTGGCGGAATCGATAGCAGAGCACTGGATTAAAGCGCAAGAATACGCCGGGGAAGGCGACTGGGCAGCCTACGGCGAGGAGATGGATGCACTGGAGGCTGAAATCGAGAGGCTGGTAGAATTAACCGCAGAATAAGTCCAGAGACTGCATAAAGCTTTGACTTCTGGTCTTTTTATAAAACCTCCAGTGAATGAAAGGTTTGATCGTAATTATTAGCCCCGAATTCATTCGGGGGTAGCAGTTTTTTGTATTGTAGCAGGCAGTTGTTTGGTTCCGAATCACCCAACTTAGGAGCATCCCATGACAGACTGGCAAAATCTTGAAGAGAAATACTTAATGAGAACGTTTAAGCGTATGCCGCTTACCATTGTACGGGGCCAGGGTGCACGCGTGTGGGATGAGCATGGGAACGAATACCTGGACTTCACCGCAGGCTGGGCAGTGAATTGCCTGGGCCATTGCCATCCCGCAGTGGTCGGTGCCGTTACTGAACAGGTGAGAACCCTGATCCATACATCAAACCAGTTTTATACTATGCCACAGATAAAACTGGCAGAGCTCCTGGTGAAGCATAGTTGCCTTGACAGGGTCTTTTTCTGCAACAGCGGTGTGGAGGCCACCGAGGGTGCTGTAAAGCTGGCACGCAGATATGGTAAACTCCATCTCAATGGTGCCTATGAAGTGATCACTACATTCGACTCTTTTCATGGCCGTACGCTGGCCATGATTGCTGCTACCGGCCAGCGCAAGTTCCAGGAACCATATATTCCGATTCCTCATGGTTTTGTTAACGTTGAATACAACAATGTTACTGCTATCAAGGAAAATACTTCCTCCAGCACATGCGCCATCATGCTGGAGCCGATACAGGGTGAGGGCGGTGTCAATGTCCCTGATGATGAGTATCTCAAGGAAGTACGAACCTGGTGCGATGAGAAAGGTATTCTCCTGATCCTCGACGAAGTGCAGACAGGAATGGGACGAATCGGGGCGCTCTTTGGTTACGAACAATTCGGCGTTGAACCGGATATCATCACCCTGGGCAAGGGACTTGGCGGGGGAATCCCTATAGGGGCATTCCTTGCTAAGGAGAAAGCTTCGGTTTTTGTCCCCGGAGAGCATGGCTCAACATTTGGGGGCAATCCACTCGCTTGCGCCGCAGGATACACTACGTTAAAGTTCATCCTTGACGATGATATACTGAGTAACGTTAAGCAGTGCGGGGCATACCTGATGGCTGAACTTGATGAACTCAAGTCCAAATACGATTGTATCGCCGATGTGAGAGGTCGCGGGCTCCTGGTGGCTGCTCAGTTAACTGGTGATCTCTCTGACAAAATAACACGAACCTGCCTGGCGCACAGGCTCTTGCTGAATCCGGTAAAGCCTGATGTTGTGCGCTTCATCCCACCACTCAATATCACTGAGAGCGACATAGATGAAGCGATAGAGATTCTGGACAATGCGCTGAACGAAGTGAGCTAGGGCGTTTGTACCCTATTTATTTAATATTCAGTATCATGTATGCTCTGAGAGCGGGAGAGCATCATCTACATTCCAGAACACTCCTCTTAGTAAGGTGTGATACAGAAAGAGAGGGAAAACGTTGAAGGACAAGGTAGTATTAGCGTATAGTGGCGGACTGGATACTTCGGTGGCAATTAAGTGGATTGCCGAGAAGTACAATATGGACGTTATTGCTCTCAGTATAGATATCGGCGCCGAACGAGAATATGAATCAATTCGGCAAAAAGCGCTTAAGGTTGGAGCAATTACGGCAATAGTAGAAGATGCCAGGGATGTTTTCATCAATGACTATGTATTCCCGGCCGTCCAGGCGGATGCGATATATGAAGGTCAGTACACTCTGGCTACGGCCATCGGTCGGCCACTTATTGCCAAGCTTTTAGTGGATATCGCCCGGCAGGAAGGAGCTGCCGCTGTAGCACATGGCTGTACCGGTAAAGGCAATGACCAGGTCAGGTTCGATGTAAGCGTTGCGGCGCTTGCACCTGACCTCAGGGTTATTGCGCCGGCTCGTGAGTGGGGTATGACCAGAGAACAAACTATCGAGTATGCACAGCGCCATGGCATCCCTGTGCCGGTCACCGTAGCTAGCCCTTACTCCATTGACGAAAACCTCTGGGGCAAGAGTATCGAGTGTGGCATACTGGAAGATCCCTGGGTCGAGCCCCCTGAGGATATATACACCTGGACCAAATCGCCTCAAAATGCTCCCGACGAACCATGCTATGTCGAAATCGAGTTCGAACAGGGTATGCCTGTCAGCCTCGATGGACACAAAATGGACGGTGTAGCCCTTGTCGAGAAACTGAATGAGCTTGCCGGGGAGCACGGTGTGGGCAGGATAGACCATGTGGAAAACCGGCTGGTGGGCATAAAATCACGGGAGATCTATGAGGGACCAGCAGCAGCGGTAACGCTTACGGCGCATCTGGCACTGGAGCAGATGACGCTTTCCAAAGACCAGCTTCGTTTCAAGGCAAAGGTAGCCCAGGAATACTCGGACCTCATCTATAATGGCCTCTGGTTCTCCGCGCTGTTCCAGGACCTTACTGCATATGTTAAAAGCACACAGCGCTACGTCAGCGGAACCGTGAAGCTCAAGCTTTTCAAAGGAAACGCCATAGTTGTGGGACGCAAAGCCCCCAAATCACTATATAGCTACAACCTTGCCACCTATGATGAAGCTGACCAGTTCGATCAGAATGCATCAAAGGGCTTTATTCAAATCTACGGCCTACCGGTGAAAACCCAGGCACAGGTTCAGGGAATGGAATAGGGTAGAATACTTATCTCACAGGTATCGGTCAAGCAAGGTTTACCTGAATTAGACAAATCGAGATTCAAGGCAGGTTTGAAGTCGGAGTAAAGACATGAAACCCACACGCAGCCGCTTCGAAAAAGGGATGGACGATCGGGTGAAAAAGTTCACATCATCGTTATCATTCGACCAGCGATTATACAGGTATGACATTGCTGGCTCGATTGCCCACGCCCGGATGCTCGCCAACCAGGGCATCATCTCCGACAAGGATGCCGAGCGAATCATTATGAGTCTGGTCTCCATCAGGGAGCAGATCGAGCAAGGCGAGTTCGAGTTCAAAGAGGAGCTTGAGGATATCCACATGAACATCGAGGCTCGCCTTATCGACAAGATCGGCGACATCGGTGCCAAGCTCCACACCGGCCGGTCCCGAATGCGAGAGAGCAGCACGGCCGCCAGTCGCGTCCACTGCTCCAGCTCCCTCTCCACCTGGTGGAACAGGTGGGATATCATG
>JAXHUK010000158.1:0-8297 GCA_034189725.1 Chloroflexota bacterium
CTGAACTGCCTGGATTGCGCAGTCAGAACGCTCGTCTATTCCAGTACGATATCCCCACTCCTCCCCCCACTCTTGCGAGCAAGTCGTACATCCTCAATGCGCATCGCCCGGTCCACCGCTTTACACATGTCATAGATCGTAAGTGCAGCCACCGATACCGCGGTAAGCGCCTCCATCTCCACACCAGTCTGAGCCGTAGTCTTGACCATACTTGTAATATTTACAGCGGAATGACGCTCGTCCAACTCCAGATCCAGCTCGACATTGGTAATCGGCAACGGGTGACACAGAGGAATCAATTGAGATGTTTGCTTTGCCGCCATAATTCCCGCAAGCTGGGCTACTGCCAGGACATTCCCCTTCTTCATCTCGCCCCGCTTGATCAACTCCAGGGTCGACGGCTCCATTACCACTTTACCTCTGGCAACCGCTACCCTCTCGGTCGTCGCTTTCTCGGTTACGTCAACCATGTGGATGCTACCATCGAGGTCGAAATGGGTTGGAACGGGTTTTTTTTTAGGGGATACTGAACCTTGAAAGTCACCACCTATCATCTCTCTCGCCAACCTGTCGGCCTGTTCGTTTTCCGGATGGCCGTTATGGCCTCGTATCCACACCCAGCGTACATTGCGCTCCGCCACCAGCTTATCCAGCGTATCCCAGAGGTCAAGATTAGCTCTACGCTTCCAGTTCTTAGTCATGGTATTCACCAGGTACTGGCTATCGCTCTCCACAGTGACCGCAGAGCCCGGAGCCGTCCTGGATAGCCCCTCGATTACCGCCGTAATCTCCATACGATTATTGGTCGTCTTTCGCTCCCCGCCCTTCAACTCTTGCCGGCCAGCGTCATCTACAATAATCGCCGCCCATCCGCCGGGGCCGGGATTGCCCGAACACGCTCCATCTGTATAAATCTTGATCATGTCAACCATCAACCACCAATCTGCGCCATAAAACGATCGCAGGTAAGCCCAGCTTTCAACCTGTGCCCCTCCGGCTTGCATGATGCAGCCTTTCGAATCAGGAGTTTTACATCATCAGGAGTTGCCCCACTACGCAAAGGTTCTCTGAGATCGATCTCCTCATCCGAGAACAGGCAGGGACGCAGCTTCCCATCGGCAGTCAACCGCAACCTGTTGCACACCTTGCAAAAGTGCTCACTAACCGGACTGATGAAGCCAATGGTACCCTTTGCCCCGGGGAGACGGAAATACTTCGCAGGTCCTCCCCCATTGAACGAAGAAGCCTCCTGTTCATTATCCACTATCCTTATCTCAGGCTCTAACACCCCAAGGGTCTCAATGCGCTGTTTTATCTCAGGTACTGACACCATCGAGCGGTCTTCCCGCCCATTACCGGAGAACGGCATATATTCAATGAATCGTATGTGCCACTCACCATCAATCGTCAGCCGGGCAAAGTCGACGATCTCGTCATCGTTGGTGTCGCGGATAACCACCATGTTGATCTTCACCGGATTAAGCCCAGCTCTTCGGGCAGCCTCGATCCCCCGAAGCACGTCATCCAGCTTGCCCAACCGGGTAATTTTCTGGAATCTGTCGCTGCGCAGTGAGTCAAGGCTGATATTAACCCGCTTCAGCCCTGCACTCTTCAGATCATCAGCATAACGCTCCAACAACACGCCGTTTGTGGTTAACGAGATGTCATCGATTCCCTCTATCCCGGCTAACATGGTGACAAGAGTGGCCAATCCCATCCTTACTAAAGGTTCGCCGCCAGTGAGCCTGACTTTGCTAATGCCAAGTTCCGATGCTGCCCGTGCTACAATGCTGACCTCCTCATAGCTGAGGATATCTTCATGTGACAGCAAAGGGACACCTTCTTCGGGCATACAATACACACACCGCAGATTGCAGCGGTCGGTGACCGAGATTCTCAAGTAGTTTACGGGACGCTGAAATGAATCCGAAAGCCCTGTCATCTATCCCATCCCCGTCTTATTTGCGAAGCTTTAGAAACCTTTCCACCGAAATTCCAGCTACATGAATGGTGCTCCGAACGGTACCAGGGCTAACTCCCTTGTCTCGGAACAGCGGCCGGCTTACGTCCAGGACATCTAAGCCTAACATGGCCACCTCTAGTCCGAGCAACACTTTAACCAAGTCGCTCTAAAGCTCTTATACATCCGTCACCTGAAATTACTGGTAACCTTGCTCATGCAGCCTAATGAAGACGACTCAGAATTTGTCGCGCCTTGCTTGCCGCTCTCGACCGATGGCTAATCTGGTTCTTCTCCTCGAGCGAAAGCTCCGCCATCCGCCTATCCAGCTCCGGTATGTAAAAAACAGGGTCGTAACCGAAACCCTCTTTGCCCTTACAATCAAACGCTATGACGCCTTCACACACACCCTCGCAGGTTTCCACATCACCATCAGGTGTAACAATCGCGATAACGCACCGAAAACGCGCCCCCCGTTTCTCCCAGGGTACTCCACTGAGCTTTCCCAATAAATACTCGTTCCGCTCTCTATCCGAGGCATCCTCCCCGGCGTAGCGTCGGGATATCACCCCGGGCTCCCCATCCAGGGCATCGACCTCCAGTCCTGAGTCATCGGCCAGGGTTAGCAGCCCGCTCAACGAAGCATACGCAGTGGCTTTCTGCACTGCGTTTTGCTCCATCGTCGTCCCTGTCTCCTCGACGTCGTCCTCTATACCAACGTCGCCGAGGGTCACGAGTTCAAATGGCAGGCCATCCAGCAATACTTTGTATTCCCGCAGCTTACCCCGGTTATTTGTGGCTACCAGAAGCCTCGCCTGATTAGTCAATGGCGCTAAATCTTCCCTCCAGCTTCTTCATTACAGCAGGCATAGTCGTATACTCCATCTCCTCCAGAGGAAGACGATGCGGCTCAAATGGACCATGTCGCCTGAAGTATTCACCAGCAAGATTAGCCTGATGCCGGGCTTCGTCAAAACTGGGGTCATCGAACATATCAACCGGGCCCACCAGCATGCCGCTCGACAACTGGAACCCGGCACATACTACGCGAGGCGGCCCATCGAATCGACTGGGATTCGCTTGCGGAATGGAACACGGCATGAGCGGCCCGAAATGCGATCCCCTCATCCATCCCTCTACCGCCGCTGGAAACGCAAATGGCTCCAGCACCTCACCAACTGCAGGGAACTCACCCTGCGAACGAACGATCATCACAGGATCATCCTTGCCCACATACTTGCCGGCTACAGCATACAATTTGTCGGTGGAGGACACGGCTGCGATTTCGTTTGTTTGTCGGTTACGAACGCACTTCACAGCATAGCGTGACGGCGCTCCAATAAGCACGAGCATGTCATATATCTCATCAGGAGCATTGAAGATAACTTTACGATGTTCTTTCACATCGTGCACTTCGAAGGCAAAACCTGCATGCATATTATCCGCAATAACCAGGCCAATGGTATTGAACGGGTCGGCAAACATCTTGTACAGAGGCATATTCCAGGCACCGGACGAGGTCTTATCCGCCATGAATATGAGCACAGGCTCGGAGCCGCGTTCTTCGATCTCCATCTCAGCCGAGCCAGGCCCCATGCCCTTCACATTGCCTGAAAAGGCATCGCTTAGAAGGTCCTGTCCTGCTCCGTGGAGCTTCAACTTCTTGGCAATATCTGTGCAGGCCACAAAGGTATCCCAGGCAAGTTTATGAATACTCTCGTTGCCTTCGCCCTTCTCGTGAGTCATGATGAGCTGGAGGTCATCTCCACACTTGGTAACATGAAAATCAATCAGGAGCCCCTGCCCCTTGGCTTTCTCCATGTGTTTCAGAGCTTCCGCAATAAGATCGGGGTGCATGCTGGAATGTCCAACATACCCCCCGATATCAGCCTTGATTGCACTTAACGTGATCTTCTTCCCCAACTTCTTCTCCTTATAATATTAGTATAAGACTTCAGTGTAAGATACTATATTAGATGATATATTCACTCTTATTACGTAACTTAATAGTCAAATCCCCGACGTGCCTCGATTCCCTCATTAAAGGGATGTTTTATCGCCAGCATCTCAGTCACCAGATCGGCCATCTTCACCAGTTCCTTATCGGCATGGCGACCGGTGAGGATAAGCTCCACATTCTGCGGTTTCTCCTCAATCAGCTTGATCACCTCATCAAGCTCCACGAGACCCCAGGCAGACGCGATATTTATCTCATCGAGCACCACAAGGTCATACTTGCCGCTCAACATCGCTTCTCGAGCCGCATCGAGTGCCTTCCTCGCCTCCTTTCTATCCACATCTCGAATGTCATCAGGGTTTACAAATCCCGGCCCTCCAAATTTTGCCAGAGTAACGTTCGGCATACCAGCTAATGCGTTCTGCTCTCCATTGGGGTAATCGCCCTTCATGAAATGAACGATGAATACGCGGAAACCGTGCCCCAATGCACGAAGAACTGCCCCGAACGCCGCCGAAGTTTTACCCTTGCCCTCGCCGGTGAAGACTTCAACAAGCCCTTTTCTCTCAGCAGAAGGTGATGGTGTATCTGTCATTAATTCGCTACTATCGAATCCTTTCCTCGAACACAAAAAAGCGAAGTCTATACTTCTGTAAATAGCAAACTGTGTTTCTTACTTTATCACTGTCCAGGAAAATAGTAAATACCTTGGCGCATAAAGCGGTATCAGCGTTCGATTCGTTACAATTGACACTGTTCAGCAAGGTGGATTAGAATAGCGCCATGGGGCAATAAACAAACAACCCTAGCAACAGGTATTTGCCTCCTAATTCAACTGATTGTCACTTTCTACAGAGAGGCAAGGTATAAGCTAATGACAGTAGGACTTGTCTACGACCCAATTTTCCTGGAGCATGACACAGGTGACCATGTTGAGAACAGCCACCGTCTTGCAGTAACCGTCAACCTCCTACAGGAATCGCAGCTAATGGAGAAACTGACCATCATCCCTCCGAGAGCCGCTAACAGGAATGAACTCGCCCTGGCACACAGCGAAAGCCACATCAACCGTGTGGAGAGTTGCTCCTCCTGTGGTGGGGGCTGGCTTGACGGTGATACATTCGCCTCGCCAGAGTCCTACAAGGTTGCTCTCTATGCTGTGGGAGGAGGTCTCCGAGGCATCGACGCATTGATGACCAGGGAGGTAAACCATGTATTCGCCCTCGTGCGTCCCCCGGGACATCATGCCACACGGCATCATGCAATGGGATTCTGCCTGTTCAATAATATCGCCATCGCCGCCAAGTATGCCATCGAGAATCACAATATCGAGCGGATATTGATCGCCGATTTCGACGTTCATCATGGCAACGGAACCGAGGAGCTATTCTACTCCGATCCCAGCGTGCTTTACTTCTCTACACATCAATCCCCTCATTACCCCGGCACCGGCGCCCTCGGCGACGAGGGCTCTGCCGAAGGAAGAGGGATGACTGTCAATGTCCCGTTGCCCGCATATTGTGGCGACAAGGAATACCAGCGCGTCTATCAAGAGCTTCTCGTCCCCATAGCACGGCAATTCAAGCCGCAGCTCATCCTGGTATCTGCAGGCTACGATATCCATTGGGCTGACCCACTCTCCCTTATGCAGGTGACAGTTAACGGTTTTGGAAGCATCGTCAGCACTATTAAGGAACTAGCAGACGAGCTTTGCGACGGAAAGCTTCTGATCACACTGGAGGGGGGCTATCACCTTCAAGCACTGCCCCTAGGGATAAAAGCCTCAATTGAAGCCTTATTGGGCATACCACAAGACACAGACCCTCTGGGTGGGCCGCTGCGTGAGATCATGCCACGTAACATCGACCATATAATAAAGCACGTGGCATCCTGTCACGGTTTGGTATAATACGATATCAAGCATAGCCACCCCGTATCCACCATACCCCTGCCATATCATGGCATAGGGTTATGAAAAACCTCCGTTGCTATGCTATACTTAAACACACCAATCGAGAGTGAGATGAGGGAGATATGCGGTGTCGCGGTATTCGTGGTGCAACTACGGTAGATAGTAATACGAAAGAAAACATCCTGGAAGCGACCAAAGCGTTGCTGCAAGAGTTGATTGACTCGAATTCTCTAGAATCAGAGGATGTAGCCTGTGCCATATTCACTACAACCTCAGACCTGAACGCGGAATTTCCTGCGGCGGCAGCCCGTGAGTTGGGCTGGACAAATGTCGCACTGCTCTGCAGTCAAGAAATAGATGTTCCTGGCAGCCTGCGCAGTTGCTTGCGCATTTTAATCCTTTATAATACCGATAAGAGTGCCGGTGAAATCGTCCATGTGTATACCAAAGGCGCAATTGGGCTGAAGGCAGACCACGCCGATCCTAAATAACCACTCTCAGGATGCAGCAACTATGCTCGTAGTGATGGTCAAAGAACACACGGAACAAGACATGGCCAGCGTGATGCGAAAACTCTCTCAATCCGGACTTTCAGGACATGTTTCTCTTGTGGTAGAGCACACCGTGATCGGTGTGGTCGGGCAAACGCATCCTCAACTGCGCGATGCACTCGAACTCCTGCCCGGGGTAGAGGAAGTGATCGCCATCTCCAAACCATATGAACTCGCCAGCCGTGAGTTTCAGCCGCAGGATTCCCTGATCACCGTCGGTAATGCTGTCTTCGGCAGCAAAGAACTGGTTATAATCGCCGGCCCCTGTGCCGTAGAAACAGAAAAGCAGGTGCTCGATACAGCAAGAGCGGTCAAAGCGGCCGGAGCCAGTGTATTACGCGGGGGCGCGTTCAAACCGAGCACCTCACCGTATCAATTTCGCGGCCTGGGGAAAGAAGGGTTAGAAATCCTCGCTTTAGCTCGCGAAGAGACTGGCCTGCCATTCATTACCGAGGTTCTCACCCCACAGGATGTCGAGATGGTAGCCAGATACGCCGACATCCTCCAAATAGGGGCACGGAACATGCAGAACTTCATTCTTCTCGATGAGGTGGGAAAGAGCAGGATGCCGGTGATGCTCAAACGTGGAATGTCAGCGAGCATCCAGGAATGGCTGCTCTCCGCAGAGTATATTCTCTCTCAGGGAAACCGCCAGGTGATACTCTGTGAGCGGGGCATCCGTACCTTTGAAACCTACACTCGCAATACGCTGGATATAAGCGCTATACCCAGTATTAAGAAACTCAGCCATCTTCCCATCATCGGCGATCCCAGTCACGGTACCGGGAAATGGTACCTCGTGTCACCACTTGCCCTTGCCGCGGTAGCAGCAGGCGCTGACGGATTGATGATCGAGGTCCATCCCAATCCCGACCAGGCGCTCAAAGACGGCGCTCAGTCACTTACCTTCGAGAACTTCGACAGGTTGATGCAACAGGTTGCACCGGTAGCTGCCTCAGTGGGGCGGACAGTGCCCGAAAAACCGGAAAAGACGCATGACCAGTAACAAGCAACTGCTTTTCGGCACCGCAGGTGTACCTCTCTCTTCAAAAGCTCGTTCGACAGAAGCCGGAATCGAGCGGAGCTATGAACTGGGTCTGGGGTGCATGGAGGTCGAGTTTGTACAGGGCGTGAGGATGGGTGCTGAGAGTGCACGTGCTGCAGGAAAAGTGGCAGCACGAAGAGATATTAAACTGAGCGCTCACGCACCCTATTACATTAACCTCAATGCACAAGAACCAGGCAAGGTAATCTCCAGCCGGGAGCGCATCCTCCAAACAGCCCGTATAACCTCACTCCTCGGTGGTCAGAGTATTGTCTTCCACGCCGCCTTCTACATGAAAGACAACCAATCCTCAGTATATAACACAGTGAAAAAAAACCTGGAACTGATAATGGCCCAGCTCAAGGAAGAAGGGAACAGCGTGTGTATCAGGCCTGAGGTTATGGGGAAAGGCTCTCAGTTCGGCACCATCGAGGAGATTCTGGAACTCAGCGCTGAGATCGAGGGAATAGCTCCGGCCATCGACTTCGCCCACTGGCATGCCAGAACAGGCCAGGCTAACTCCTATGACGAGTTCGTCGCTATCCTCAAACAGATCGAGGCCAAACTGGGCAGAACCGCCCTGGATAACATGCACATGCACGTGTCGGGCATCGACTATGGCCCCAAAGGTGAGAGAAAGCACCTGGTTCTTACCGAGTCCGACTTCCGGTATACTGAGCTACTGAGGGCACTGAAGGACTGTGAGGCAGGGGGACTATTGATTTGTGAAAGCCCCAATCTCGAAGAGGACGCCCTGCTTCTACAGCAGACCTATAGAGCGCTATGATAGCACCCGATCTCTCCATCCAACTGGCACCACAGAATCAGCGTGGTCTGCTTCTGTCCAATCCCGTCATGACCGCCTCAGGCAC
>JAXHUK010000159.1:0-15224 GCA_034189725.1 Chloroflexota bacterium
ACAGCCGATGGTACCGTCTAATTTGATGTAATTCTCGATACCTCTGTTTTTAGCCTCGACTTCGAGCCGATCTTCTTGCTCAATGTCACGTAGTTCGGTAATAGAGTTCTGGCGGTAGAGGGCGTTGTCGTCGAAGTTCAACTTGGCATCCGCAGCGAGTATCCTGCCATCGGAGGTTATAACCAGGGGATTTATTTCAGCCAGTGAACAGTCTTTAGCTTGAAAAAGCCTGTAAAGATTGGAGATGATCCCTGTGACTGATCGTATCTGATCCGGTGCCAGATTGAGTCCGTATGCCATGCTCCGTGTCTGGTAAGGACGAACACCGAGAGCGATGTCAATATGAACCTTCAGTATTTTTTCAGGACTCGTCCTTGCGACCTCTTCGATTTCCATTCCGCCAGCCTCGCTGGCCATGATCACTGGTTGCCCAGCCGCACCATCGATGACTATTCCAAGATAGAGTTCGCGCTCGATACTGATTTCCTCTTCAATAAGAACAGCTTTAATCGGTAACCCATCGGGTAGTGTTTGATGGGTGACTAACCTGTGACCGAGCAGATCTTTAGCGAGTTGTTCTGCTTCTTCTGGGGATGAGGCGGTTTTGATACCACCAGCCTTACCTCGTCCCCCAGCGTGGACCTGGGCTTTGACAATTGCCTTGCCTGAAAGATCAGCGGCTATATCTCTAGCTTCAGTTGCAGTTTTAGCTACTCCGCCATGCGGAATAGGAATGCCAAACTCTGCGAGCAGTTGTTTTGCTTGATATTCATGTACCTTCATATTCTATCCTCTTCACTCGACAAAACGTTCATTGGGCAAAAAAAAATCACTTGATGTCAGCCTAAGTGAATTCTTCCGCAGGACATTAGTGTAAACTGGGCTCATGGAATGAGCTAAAAGTAGATTACAGCGTGGATATCCTTGAAAGGGATGAGCGCTTAGCATGCCCTAAAGATCATAGTAACATATATACTCTTCCAGCGCAATTGATTTTCAAAGTCACCGATGTCTGGCGATTTTTGTGACCTTGACTGGGAAGGCAATCGAATGCTACAATGGACGTGGATTGATTGAAAATCTTCCTGGTGGGCGTAGCCTAGCGGTTAAGGCGCCAGGTTGTGGCCCTGGAGATCGAGGGTTCAAATCCCTCCGCTCACCCCAATGTTCACACAATGATGTCCATGTTTAGGAGAGTCTGATTTCCGGACTCGTTCTCCGGCAGGTCAGGAGACCTGTCGGCAGCCCTTGATTCACAGCTAGCCCATTTTATGCCTCAAGCGATAGATATGCGCCTGTAGCTCAGTGGATAGAGCATTGGTCTTCGGAACCAAGGGTCGTGGGTTCGAATCCCACCGGGCGTGCCATGTTTTTGAAATTGAAGAGAATCATTCCAACTGCTGGGGTGATTCTCTTTTTTTCTTCTGACCAGAGCCAGATAGCCACGGTGAAGGTCGTTTCTGAAGAGCAGATAAGGAAACAAGTTATTGACATATTGCCTGAAGCAAGTATGATTGAGCCAACGACAGGGGAGGCTTTGAGATGATCGAGGATGATGATCTTTGTCTTGTGGACTATGAGCTACAAGCTCTGTCCCTGGTTGGCATGACGATAGATGAACGGTATAAACTCGAGCGACTTCTTGGGCAGGGTGGAATGGGCTCTGTGTACCTTGCCAGCGATGAGTTGCTTGGTAGGCAAGTGGTTATCAAGATAATGCACGGTGGGCCGATGGCAAAGCAGAATGCAGCCCGGTTCTTCCGAGAGGCCAGGTCACTGGCGCATCTAAATCATCCCAACATAGTAACTCTCTACGACTATGGATGGTATCATGAACAGGCTTACCTTGTCATGGAATTTGCCGCTGGTGTGAACTTGCGCGCAATCCTGGGAGGCAAAGGCGAGACAGTTGATGTCAAGAGGCGCTGGACTATTCGCGAAGCCCTAAACGTAGCAATAGTTGTAGCGAATGCTCTTAGTTACGCTCATCGCCAGGGTATTATCCATCGTGATATCAAGCCGGAAAACATCATTATCGGAGACCAAATTAAACTGACGGACTTTGGTATTGCCAAGATTCGGCAATACCCATCGATTACTATGATTGCCGATGTAATGGGGACGCCGGTCTACATGGCTCCAGAGCAGGCATTGGGGAAAGAGATTGATGAGAGGACAGACCTTTATTCTTTCGGAGTAGTTCTCTATGAGATGCTCACTGGATGGCCACCGTTTTCACCGAGTGATGAGGTATCAATCGTTTCTCAGCATCTCCAGATCACTCCAGTCCCACCCAGCTTGCGTAACCCTGAAATCCCAAAGAGGCTTGATCGCCTGATCCTGAAGATGCTGTCCAAAGATTCTTATAAGCGTCCCGCCTCATCGGATGAGGTGCTTTATGAACTGGAAGCCGCCAGGCAGGATTTGCCGACCACCATTGATACAGAGCTGCCAAAGCGAAAGAGCGTTGTTCCTGAAGATGAGGCCAAAGTTGAGGCACTGAGGAGTATCCCACTATTTGCAACTATTCCCTTTGAGGATCTGTGTGAGCTCTCTCGCGAAGTCACATCACGCCAGTATCGTAAGGGCACGATCATTTTTCATAAGGATGATGTTGGTTATACGTTCCATATAGTCAAGATTGGTAAAGTTAAAATAAGTATACCGTCAGAAAAGGGAGATGATGCGATCCTGTCATATCTCGGCCCTGGTGATTTTTTCGGTGAATTGACGTTGCTGGATGAAAAGCCTCGCTCGGCGACAGCTACTGCTGTAGAATATACGGAGACTCTGGCTCTGGAAAGAGCGGATTTCCTTGCTTTCCTGAAGTGGCATCCAGACCTGGCGATACATATCTTCGCTGTGCTTGCCCAACGGCTGCGCGACCTCAATTCTCAGTTGGAGAGCATAATATTCTTTGACCCACCTGCTCGGCTTGCCAAGACGCTAGTAAAGCTAGTAGATACGTGTAGCAACAAGACGCCGGAGGGATGGGAGATATCGTCTCCAGTAACTCGGTCTGAGTTGGCAAGGATGACTGGAGTGTCCACATCAGTTGTTAGACGCTTATTGAGTGACTTTCAAGCGGCTGGTGTCTTGAGTTTTCAGAATCAACGTTACATTATTTACAAGCCAGAAGAATTGCGAATGAAAGCATGCAGGGGGGCTGGCCGGGGATAGGGTTATAACCATCTCAGTCGTTGGTTCAACAATAAACACAAACAGGGTATCACATAGCGGAAAAAAACATCACGGTGATACCCTGTTTATAGCTTTAAACCGGTAAGTATAGACTACGGGATACTAGCGTCTCTCACGAACTGCTGGTATGTTCAAGTGAAGCTGAGGGCGCTGCAGCCGGAAGTTCGTGTGGTAAATTCTCGAAGAATCTAGGGACGAATCCCTGTGACTATCCCGCTACCGCGCTGAGCATTATAAGCGATCAAAGAAACGTCCGTAAAACCCGCCGAGCGGATGACTTCAATAAGCTCGCTCTCACTGTAAGCTCCTACCATTATATTAAAGAGTGCGGCGGGCAGCGGCCCATTTTTCTCGTCGTTGAGCAAAAAGTCGTGCGCGATAAGCAAGCCACCTGGTAGTAGTGCGCGCATTGCCTGCTCCAACCTTGTCTCTGCCTGACTCCTGATCCCATGTAAAATGTTGGACATAAGTAGACAATCATAGCCTTCGCCGAAATCGTCCTGGTTCCAATCGCCTTCCTTCACAGCGACACGATCTTGCATATCGAACCATTCAATGATCTGCCTGGCAATCGTTATAGTTTGTGGCGTATCCCATACGACAGCACTGAGATTCGGGAACCTCTGGCATAAGGCAATACTGAACGTGCCTGGACCTCCACCGACGTCAAGCAGCAGCCGCCGGCTATTTAGGTTTACTTGTTTCGCCATCCACTGTCCTACACCATTTGCGGCATTACCATGCATAGCCCAGATCCAGTTTTCATGCCAGCGAGAAACATGTCCTTCGGGTGGCCTGGGCACTGATCCGCGACTGCCTGTTCGTACCATATCCGGAAGCCCTGTATGAGTCCACCAGAGGTTTTCGCCATGATCAAGCACTCCACCGAGATAGCGCGGACTTTCAGGTAACAGTGTATCAGAAGCTAACTTCGTAAGCACAAAACGATCGTTATCGCGCTTTATAAGTCCAAGAGCGCAACAGGCTATGAGCAGCTTTTCTGTCATGATATCATTAGTTCCGCACTGTGCTGCTATTTCATTTGCCGACTTTGGTTCCCGAATGGCCTGTAAAATGCCAAGCTGATGAGCCGCCATTAAAACCCTTGAAGCTCGAAATTGCCAGTGAAGTTCTAGCAGTCCTGCCGTTTCTTCCAGGTTGTCAGCATCAAACAAATTCATTATAGTGTCCTCACTTTCCCAAGTGCCGAAATGAGAGACTCGGTGATTTTCTACATTACACTCATCGGTATATTCGATATCCTATTATACTAGTATAGTATATGTAAAGGTTATCAGCCACTCGCGTTACGTATCTCTTGATTATGGTACAGGACGAATTTTTGAAGATCCTTGTCCTGCTCGAAAGCTGATTTCAGACTGAAAAATCAACCGCGGTGTTTGAAACTGAGAGGATTTTTTACTAGTACATTGATTTCGACCGCTTGTTCCTGATGTTCAATGAGCGGAAATGAATGGGGTGAGATTGAGCGTTGTATTCAATTGACCTGTCGTAGTCCAGGAGATATACTTAGTTACGCTGTCAGTATGACTATGTTATGACTATATAAATAGGTAAGTTAGACATTCGATAGTAGAAGGAGTTAAAAGCGATAGTATGTCTGAAGAGTTGGGAAAGATAGAGAAGCCCACGGTAGAAAGCTTTGGTAAAGCGAGGAAGCTATTGTTTATACCGCTTATTTTTTCTCCCCCGGAGCCCGAGAGCGATTTCTTTGAGATAGTGCGGCGCTATTGGGATGAAGTCGAATCACACGTGGCCAAGTTGGAATTGAAACTGGGTAATGTGAGCAAGATATATCACGAGCTTGTGGCTGTGGGAGGTGAGGAGGGGGCAAATGCGATCGAGGAATTGAACAGCGCAAGCTATCGAATTATTCAAACCAGGTTAGAAAAGGGCGCTGAACTTCAGCTCATAGAGGATTTCGACTTGTTGACGGAGTTCATGGATTGGAGTAGATGTCTGGCAATTGGTTTTCAAAACCAGGATGTGTTTAACAAGATCTATGAATCGTATTTAGAAGCGCGTTCTAAAAGGAATAAGGATATTGCAGACAGGATAGACGAGTCTTTACCCGAAGGCGATATAGGGATAGTGTTGATGCGAGAAGGTCATCAGGTTCAGTTTCCCCAGGATGTAGAAGTATTCTATGTTGCTCCACCTGGGCTGGATGAAATTAAGCGTTGGCTCAGAGACCGCGAGCGTAAGCTTGAGGCTGAACTGGACAATGATTCAGAGGAGTAAGTGTGGAGATAACAGTTCATAAGACTAAACTTGCATTGGTTCAGGGGGATATCACAAAACAGTCAACCGATGCCATAGTAAATGCTGCAAACTCCGGCTTGATGGGTGGTGGCGGTGTAGATGGCGCTATACATCGAGCAGGGGGGCCAGCTATTCTGGAAGAGTGTCGAAAAATACGCTCGGAAAAGGGGCGCTTGCCTGTGGGAAAAGCAGTCATGACCACCGGGGGCGAGCTTACTGCACGATACGTTATACATACAGCGGGGCCAGTGTGGAGAGGTGGCAAGGAGGGAGAGGCTGAGCTTTTAGCAAGCGCATACAGCGAGAGCCTTAAGCTGGCAGTAGAAAGACTATTGAAGAGCATCTCATTTCCTTCGATAAGCACAGGTGCGTATGGGTATCCGGTAGAGCTTGCTGCCGGTGTAGCCTTGCAGACCATCATCGATTTCCTTCGTGAGGACGATACTCTGGATGAAGTTCTATTCGTTCTTTTCGATTCTGCAACATTTCACGCCTATGCAGAAACTCTACGGGTATTGTCGAAAAGCATTACGTAGTTTAATGTACGCGCAGGCAATCATTTGACAGGCTCAATCGCTGGTGAGCCTAATGACAGGTGGACTGCACTTCGATTTCCCAGACAACAATGAATCAAGAGGGTTGCCCGATGTCGGACAACCCTCTTGATTTAAGCGAATTAGCTACTATGTATTCCCCTTTTTTTACAGGTAAGGAGGTATAATCCCATCAGGCGAATGCCAGCCATGTATCGCCTATGTGCTGCTCCCTGACCAACTCATCGTACTCTTCATCAGAGGCACCAATGACCTCTTTATAGACGTACTCGTTGTGCTCTCCCATACAGGGGGCAGCTCTGCGTATATTGTTAGGCATCTTTGACATTTTACCTGCAATACCGGGATGTAAAAACGTCCCAGTATCACGATGAGTAATCCAGTTGAAGTACCCCCGCTCGATAAGGTGTAGATCACTGTAGCAGTCATCGTCATCCATAACCGGTCCAGAGGGAACCCCCTCCTTCTGCAAGAGGTGGAATAGTTCGTAGTGATCGTGTTGAATTGTCCATTCCCTCATGTGCTTATTGAGCTCATCCTGGTTCTGGTGACGGCTGAGGGCGGCGGCGAATTGCTTGTCTTTTGTCCATTCGGGATTGCCCATCGCCCGACAGAGTCCCTGCCATTGCTCATCGGTGAACACGGAGATATTGAGCCATCTATCATCTCCTTTGCACTGGTAGCATTCATGGGGGGCTGCCGATGTGTGGCGATTGCCCAATGTCTCCTGAACCCTGCTGTTCATGGAGTAGTCCATAACTGCCTGGCCTAACTGGGGAATGATCGTCTCTATTTGGCCGATGTCGATCCATTGCCCCTTGCCTGTCCTGTTTCTATGATGCAGGGCCATAATAGCGGTAAACGCCAAGGTTGCTCCTGCCGAGGCATCACAGTGGTATGTTGTGGTAGTGACGCTTGGATCC
Organism: Chloroflexota bacterium; assembly: GCA_034189725.1. GTDB lineage: Bacteria > Chloroflexota > Dehalococcoidia > SZUA-161 > SZUA-161 > JAXHUK01. The sequence continues at coordinate 6,962 of JAXHUK010000159.1, forward strand.
GTGTCACGGTAGCCGCGGAGCATGCTGTGCCCGGAATAGTTCTCAAGATGTGCTCCCAGAGCACGATAATAGGCAAATGGCCCGGTGTTGCCAAAGCCGGGCATAGAGATCATAATAATGTCCGGTTTGATCTCTTTCAACGCTTCATAGCCAATGCCATGTTTCTTCATGGTGTCCGTGAGGTTATTCTCGATAAAGATATCGCTCTTCTCGATCAGGCGCTTGAATATCTCCACGCCTTTGGGACTATTCAGGTCCATGGTGCAACTGAGCCTGTTGCGGTGATAGGAGTTGAACATGCCCGATCGATTCTGAGGTGTATCCTTAGGGTCTCTGTTGGGAAAGCCCCCTATAAGCGGTCCCAGCGTAGCCGCAAAATCCTTGGTTATTTTAAACCCAACCATTCCCCTTGTCATATCTACATGACGTTGAATGCTCTCCACATGGATGACCTCAGCTCCCCAATCGGACAGCAGTTGTGCTGCATATGGTCCTGCCCAGACAACGCATGTGTCAAGAACCCGTATCCCGTCCAGTGGTAGCTTTGCTCTAGCCATAGCTAAAAACTCCTTTCACTATTAGATAACGTCCAGCTCTCTGAGCCTGACCATGTCTTGTTTAGAATAACCAAGCTCGCTGTAGATCTCCGCATTATGCTCTCCAAGAAGCGGCGCTCGTCTTCTCATTAGCCATGGGGTCTCTTCTGATTTGATAAGGTGTCCAGGGTACTTGAGCTTCCCCGTGTATGGATGGTCGACTTCAATCCAGTAATCCCGTTTTTCAAAATGAGGCTCCCAGAACAGGTCTTCGACGGTGTTGAGTGGAGCACAAAGAACACCGGCATCCTGGCAGGCGACGAAGCACTCGCGTTTGGTATGCTCCGTTACCCAGGGGTACCAGTAGCGGGCGTAGAACTCATCTCTACGCTCCATGTTAAATTGAGACGGGCCATCCCAATAGGGATCTCCCGCCAGTTCAGGGACCCCGATTGCATTGCAGGTTCGACCGAACCACGCCATACCACCAGCGAGACCGAAGAAGCCATCCTTGCAGGGAAACGTCCCGAAGGGGAATCCCATGCCGGCTGTTAATTCTCCTCGACTGGTCTTTTCACCCCAGTATTGAGAGATGACGAGCATGGGATGTCTCCTGTCGACGCTTCCCAACTCGGTCTCCATGATAGAGACGTCGACATGCTGGCTTACTCCCTGGTATCTAGCTGCGTAGAAGGCAACCATAGCTATTTGGGCTGCCACGGTACCTGACTGAAACTCCAGTATAGTGCCTCCCAGTTTGGCTGGTTCACGGTCAGCAAGCCCACAGCCATACATGGCATGCCCCATACCATTCAGAACGAGTTCCGAGGAGAGATACTCTCTGTAGGGGCCAGTCTGACCAAAGTTGGAGATGGAGACCATCACTAGCTTGGGATTTATCTTCTCCAACTCCTGATAGCTCAATCCCAGACTGGGCATAACATGAGGTCGAAAACTCTCCACTACCATGTCAGCATCTTTTACCAGTTCTTTAAAAATCTTCTTCCCGGTAGAACTCTTTAGGTTCAGTGTGATACCCTTCTTATTAGTGTTAAGAAGCAGAAAAGTGCCGCTCTTTTCAGGATGGGGGTCGTCTTTATAGAAAGGCCCCATTCCTCTTGCTGGATCACCACCTCCAGGTTTCTCGATCTTGAGGACATCAGCACCAAAATCGGCGAAGTATTTCGCGCAGTAAGGGCCAGCAATATACCACGAAAGATCCAAGATTTTCATATCGGATAACGCTTGTTCCACCATATTTACCTCCTGTTTCGATTTGATTGCCAGACTGTGTGAGAAACTATAAAAGGAATGTCCCTAATGCAATAAATATCTATTGATGAAAGCCTTACTATTGACTCTTCACACAGTCTGGCGCTACTAAATGCCACTTATCAATCTATAGTCATCCCTCGTCTCTAAGCTGGGAGGCATTTGGACCCTGCTCAGAGCCCAATGTAGTCCATACCGATATGCTCCTCCTTCTCTAGCTCGGCATATTCCTCGTCGGATGCACCGAGGATGGTTTTATAGACATATTCGTTATCTTCGCCCAACCGACAAGGCCCCTTACGAATACGTCCTGGCGTCTCAGTCATCTTGAATGCCATACCCGGATAAAGGTGGGTGCCGCATTCTGCCTGATAAGCTTCCTCGAAGAACTTTCTATCCCTAACATGCGGATCCATGAAGGTATCGCGCTCATTCATGAGAGGTCCTGCTGGAACCCCCGCCCTCTGCAGGTGGTGGAAGAGCCAGTACTTATCCAGTCCTGAAGTCCATGCCTCAATGTTGCGGTCGAGTTCGTCCTGGTTTTTATAGCGGCTCAAGGAGTCTGTGAATTTCTCATCCTTGCACCATGCTGGCTCTCCCATTGCGCGACATAGCTTCTGCCATTGCTCGTCGTTGAACACGGTGATGGCGATCCAATCGTCCGTTCCTGTACAGCGGTAGGCGTTATGAGGTGCGGCAGACGTATGATGATTGCCCAGGGTTTGACGCACTCTTCCGTTCATCGTATAGTCGACGAGTGCCTCTCCATAAGTGCACATCAGGTTTTCGGCCTGAGCGAACTCGATAAACTGCCCCTTGCCTGTCTGCTTGCGATACCGCAGTGCCATCACTATGGCAAATAGAATCGCTGCACCGCTGATCGGATCGAGCCATGTGGTAATGCTGGTTGTGCCGGGGAAACTATCAGGATAACCTCTCAGCCAGTTGTAACCGCATTTCGCCTGAATGGCGTTACCAAAGCCAACATAATTCTTATGAGGTCCCGAAACACCATAACCAGGTGCCGATAGCATGATGAGATTGGGATTCCATTGGCTCACCACTGGATAGCCCACTCCCAACTTGTCCATGTAACCGCAGGCATTGTTTTCCAGGAAGACGTCGCTCTTCTGTATCAGTTTCTTGAACATCTCTAAGCCTTTGGGTCGGGTGAGGTCCATGGTACAACTGAGCTTGTTGCGGGCGTTTACATTGTGGAATGCGGCCCGGTTCCAGGGACGCTCACCAGGTTCCATATCGGGATATCCTCTCCCCAACGGCCCCATACCTGATAGTAATTCTTTGGGAGGCCGTGCCAAAATACCCCTGGTAGCAGCCGGGAAACGCTGTATCGATTCCACTTTTATAACCTCGGCCCCATAATCGGCCAGCAACTGGTCGGCATACGGCCCGGCCCACACTACGCAAATATCGATTACCCGTATTCCTTCCAATGGTAGCTTTGCCATGGTTAACCTTCTTTCTAGATAACTCCGAGTTCCCTGAGCTTCACCAGGTCCTGTTTGCTATAACCAAGTTGATCGCAGTAGACTTCGCTGTTGTGTTGCCCCAACAGGGGAGCTGGTCTCCTGAGCACCCATGGGTTTTCAGTTGGTCTGAAGGGAGGACCTGGCTGCTTGACTGTTCCCATCTCAGGGTGGTTGACCTCTATAAAGAAACCGCGTGCATTGAAATGAGGATCTTCGACTGCGTCGCCGGGGGTGTTTTCTTCCATAATATACGTCTTCGCTTTTTGGGCTTTCTCGGTAACCTCTCGCTTGGTGCGCTCGAAGAACCAGGGTATGATGACAGCTTCCATCTCTTCTTTTTTACTCATATCGAGGATATTGGGGAATCGTTCGGCGAGATCGGGAATCTCCAGCATTTGGATTACTCGTGGCCATTGAACAGGAGTGATAGCAGACTCTATAAAGCCATCAATAGTATTAAACACTCCCATGGGAAGTATGCCAAAGGACAACCCGTATTCTCTATGTGCTATTATTCCCGCGTACTGGTAGGACAGCAGGTAGGTACCTCGAAAATCGATACTGGTGAGGTGAACCTCCATGATGGAGACATCGATTTGTTGACAGATTCCCTGATCGTCTCTGGTCCACAGGGCGAGCATAGTTGCCGCTGCGGCCATGTTTCCCCCCTGATAGAGCATGGCATCGCCGGAACTTTTCGATGGCTCCCGGTCTGGAGTTCCTCTCGTCAGCATGGTGTGGCCCATGGCGTCTTCTATGAGGTTGGATGCCTTGTAGTCGCGATAGGGTCCCGTCTGACCGAAATTGGAGATCGAGGTCATCACCAGGTTGGGGTTGATTTTTTTCAACTCCTCATAGCTTAGCCCCAGCCTGGGCATGACACGAGGACTGAAGTTCTCCACCACGATGTCTACATCCTTGACGAGCTCCTTGAATATCTTCTGCCCTGACTTGGTTTTCAGGTTGAGAGTAATGCCCCTTTTGTTGTTGTTAAGATACATGAAATAACCGCTTTTTTCAGGATGAGGCTCATCGTGTAGGAAGGGGCTGTAGGTACGTGCTGGGTCACCAGTTCCGGGTCTTTCAATTTTAATGACATCGGCACCGTAGTCAGCAAGCAGCTTGGTACAATAAGGCCCGGCAATTTGCCAGGTGAGATCCAGCACCTTTACGTCAGACAAAGCTTGCTCTGCCATGTTTCCCTCCTCTTAGATTGGATTACTTCCGGTGATATTCTTTGCGCTTAGTCACCACCTTTCTAGTTGTAAAAATGGGAGCATTCGGTTCCTGTTCAGACTCCAACATAGTCCATACCGATATGCTGCTCCTTCTCCAGTTCAGCGTACTCCTCGGCGGATACGCCGAGGAGCGTTTTATAGACATATTCATTATCCTCACCAAGACGAACTGGTGGCTTGCGGATACTGCCCGGAGTTTTCGACATCTTCCAGGTCATTCCCGGATAAAGATGGGTTCCTAACTCGGGCCCTGTAACTTCCTCGAAGAAACCCCGATCCTTTAAATGGGGATCATTGTAGGCATCTTTATCATCCAATACAGGACCGGCAGGCACCCCTTCCTTTTGCAGCGAATGGAACACTTCGTACTTATCTAGCTTGCTAGTCCATTCCTCGATGTGCTTGTCCAGTTCATCCTGGTTTTGGTAACGGCTCAAAACATCGGAGAACTTTTTGTCATGAGCCCACTCTGGATTACCCATTACCCTGCATAAGCCTTGCCACTGCTTTTCGTTAAATACTGAAATGTTGATCCATTGATCATCGGCATACTGATTGGGGGCAAAAACATCGGGCCTTACCTTCCTCGACTCAGGCTTGCACCGATAGCAGCCGTATGGAGCAGCTGAATAAGGGTGACGGTTGCCCGGTGTTCCCTGAACCCTGCCATTCATGGTGTAATCCAGAACCACATCTCCGATGTGGTTGATCAGGTTCTCTGCTTGGGCGAACTCAATGAATTGACCTCTCCCTGTATTATCGCGATGGTGAAGAGCCATCATGGCAGCGAATGCTATAGCTGGCCCACTGGCAGAGTCTAACCATACCGAAGTGGTGGTAGTCTCCGGGGCACTATCGCGGTACCCCCGGATCCAATTGAAACCAGTTAACGCCATCATAGAATTTCCAAAGCCGACATAATTACTGTAGGGGCCGCTTTTACCGAAGCCCGGGGATGAAACCATGATGATATCAGGCTTCCACTCGCTTAGCACCTCGTAACCAAGTCCCAGCCTGTCCATGACGCCAGCGGCGTTATTCTCAATGACCATATCACTAATCTCGACCAGTCTTTTAAACATCTCCTTGCCCTTGGGTCGCCTCAGGTCCATGGTGCAACTGTGCTTGTTACGAAAGTGGCAATTAAATGCGGAGAGACGGTTCCAGGGTCTCTTTCCAGGGTCCAGATCTGGAAAACTACGTCCTAAAGCTCCCAGGATGGGCACCATTTCTTTAGGTGGGAAAAAGCCAAGACTTCTGGTGGTGGGAGGGATATACTGCAGCGACTCTACTTTGATAATCTCGGCACCATAGTCAGCCAATAATTGAAGGGCATAAGGAGCAGCCCACACTACAGAGACGTCGATAACTCGTATTCCTTTAAGTGGTAACTCACTCATGATCAAACCTCCTTTCAAGGAACCCTTGAGATAGCTTATATGACCCCCATCTCCCCTAGCTTGACCAAATCTCCCTTGCTATAGCCAAGCTGATCGCAATAGACCTCGTGGTTATGCTGCCCAAGCAGGGGAGCCGGTCTCCTCACTAACCAGGGTGTCTCCTCCGATCTAAAATTGGGGCCTGGATGGGTAAGCTTCCCTGTTACCGGGTGATCGATCTCGACCCAGAACTGCCTTTCTTTGAAGTGAGGATCTTCAGCAAGGTCTCCGGGAGTCTTGAGAGCGACGAGATAGGCTTTTTGCGCTTGTGCTATCTCCATAGCTTCCTGTTTCGTATGCTCAAGGAGCCATACTCTAAGGATAGCTTCGAATTCGCCTCGCCTCTCCATATCGAAGATATTGGGAAACCTTTCGGGCAGGTCGGGCATGTTCAGCATTTTGACTATTCGGGGCCAGTGTGCAGGAGTAACAGCAATCTCAACGAAGCCGTCCTGTGTTGGGAAAACACCGAATGGCATAATCCCGAATACTGCCGCATCCTCTCTGGTTCCTACGAGGCCGGTATATTGATACCCCACAAGGTAACCAGGGCGCATATCGATTGCGGTAAGCCCGCATTCCATGATAGAGACATCGACGTGCTGCCCGATCCCCTTGCGTCTGGCGACATGGAAGGCAACCATGGAAGCAGTTGCTCCCACATTGCCCCCCTGGTATCCCATGATGTTGGCTGCCAGTTTTTGGGGTTCCCTGTCAGGAAGTCCCCGGACGTACATAGCTTGCCCCATCCCTTCCTCGATGATATCGGACGCTTTGTAATCACGATAGGGGCCTGTCTGGCCGAAGTTGGATATAGAGGTCATCACCAGCTTGGGATTTATCTTCTCCAGTTCCTCATAGCTTAGTCCCAGGCTGGGCATGACGTGCGGGCTAAAGTTCTCCACTAAAATATCTGTATCTCTTACCAAGTCCTTGAAAATCTTCTTCCCAGTCGAACTTTTAAGATTCAGGGTGATGCTTCTCTTATTCGTGTTGAGATGGAGAAAGAATCCGCTTTTTTCGGGGTGGGGGCTGTCCTTGAAAAATGGCGCCATCCTCCGAGCTGGGTCACCTTCACCTGGTTTCTCGATCTTTATAACATCAGCTCCATAGTCGGCAAATAACTTGGTGCAGTACGGGCCGGCGATGTGCCAGGTAAGGTCAAGCACTTGTACATCAGACAACGCTTGCTCTACCATAGTCGCTCCTTTCCAGGTGGATTTTGTTGATCACAGTTCGTAACCCAAGTGTCACCTCCGCTTTTGTCTTTTTGATACTCTATAAAAAGACAAATCCCCACATCGGGGCAGACAGCTTCCTTTTGAAGCCCTGCTCCCCAAGTGGGGATTTGTAAGCATTACAGTCGCTCGTTGTTGCCCGTCATGAGGACCCTCCTAGTTACGGGTCGTAGGAGACTTCCACATATACTCGATTATCTGGCCTAACTGTTCACTATGCATGTCGTACATCTCTGGTAAATGTAGTGGCTCAAGTGTGGGTCGTCTTCAATTCTTCTACCGAGGGTGGATCAAGGACGACTGGATGATCCTTGACACTCATTACCAAAGAGTGCTGACTATTATGTTGTTTCAGATCACTTTCAAGTGCCGTTCATTCAGCTACAATTACCTCGCTTATGACTTTCACAGCTAGGAGAGCCATTGACTCGTGATTGGCTCTATTGGGTAGTCTCTGCCGATACGGCATCCCCTAGCTTCGCTTTTTCTTTTGTACTCCTTATAGAATGAAGTCCATACCGATGTGCTTTTCCTCCTCATACCATGCGTAATCCTTATCGGATACACCGAGGAGGGTTTTGTACACATACTCATTATCTTCGCCGAGACGTATCGGCGGTTTGCGGATGCTGCCCTGTGTCTTCGACATCTTGAATGTCATCCCTGGATAGAGATGGGTCCCCAGGTCGGGACTGCCACATTCTTCAAAGAAACCACGTTCTTTAAGATGGGGATCACTGTAGGCATCCTTTTCATCCATCGCTGGGCCTGCAGGAACACCTTCCTTCTGCAACATGTGGAACACATCGTACTTATCCAGCTTGCTTGTCCATTGCTCAATGTTTTTGTCCATCTCATCCTGGTTTTTGAAACGGCTCAATGCATCAGCAAACTTTTCATCCTTGGTCCACTCTGGATTGCCCATAGCCTGGCACAATCCCTCCCACTCTTCGTCAGAGAAGACAGTGATGATGACCCACTGGTCGTCGACAAAGTCATTCGGGGCAAAGACATCGGGCCTTGCCCTTCGTGACTCCGGTTTGCAGCGGT
>JAXHUK010000016.1:0-11725 GCA_034189725.1 Chloroflexota bacterium
CACTGATCGACCGACCTGTGTGCAGTTACCTGGAAGACCCCGATAGGAGCCCCGAACTGAACACGTGTTTTGGCGTACTCCGTGGTCATCTCCGTAACCCGGATACACTGGCCAATCATGACAGCACACTGGGCCACTGTGGCCTGCTCAAGGGCTTTACTGATCACGTCCCAACCACGATCAAGGTCACCGAGGATATTCTTTTTGGGCACTCTGACATCGTTGAACAAGACTTCACACTGCTTATCATCACCCATTGTATCCAATACGGTAACCTCTATCCCGGGGGTTTTCGCGTCCACCAGAAAGACCGTGATCCCCTCCTCTGGATTTGCCCCATTCTTCGTTCTGGTCACACACAGCATCCAGTCAGCGATGTGGGCATTGAACACAAAAAGCTTGGTGCCATTGATAATATAGTCATCTTTATCAGCAGTAGCCGTAACTGTAACGCCTTCTGCATCATAGGTAACATCAGGTTCAGTCAAGGCAAGAGTCATCAGCAACTCTCCCTTGGCTATTCCGGGTAAAAACTCACGCTTCTGCTCCTCAGTACCATCGGCGATGATGGGGAGCGCGCCCAGGACGACCATTGAGAAAAACGGGCCGGGGAGAACAGATCGACCCATCTCCTCAAGAACGATAGCCAGTTCCAGAAAGCTTTGACCGTCGCCACCATATTCCTCAGGTATCACCAGACCCATCCAACCTAAATCCACCATCTTACGCCAAAGCTCAGTAGAATAGCCTTTCGTATCTTTCTCCAATTCTCTTACCAGGGCCTTTGGACATTCCTTTTCCAAAAAATCACGTGTCGATTTCTTCAACATCTCTTGCTCTTCGGTGAGACTATAGTCCATTATACCCTCCTTGTAATAGTTGGTTGCCAGCGTTTTAAGCTCGCGCTCTGACCAGGGTCGTCATTCTCTTGGTATCCCCAGCCCCATCCACGCAATGATGTTCTTCTGGACCTCGTTTGTGCCACCACCAAACCGCGCAATGAATGACGTAAGATACGCTGACTGCAGCGCCCCATAGAGCCGGGCCCACTTGGAACCCTTGCGCAACTGAGCATACGGCCCCAGTATCTCCATCGCCGCAATAATAGTGCGTATGCTGGATTCGGTACTGAATATCTTTACCATAGAGGCGTCAGGAGCAGAAACTGGCCCAAAATTCTCCGACCAGGCGATTTTATAGCACATCACTTTAATGAACTCTGTATCAAGTGCCATCTCTGCCAGCTTATTCCGAATTGCGGGGTTCTTGCTAAGAGGCTGTCCTCCCCGCTTTGTCTCCTGAGCATACTCCGTCATCAGGTCTAGATATCTCCTGGAAGATCCCGGATTGGCAATCGCCCCTCTTTCGTAGGCTAGCGCCTGCATCACGTAATACCAACCCCGGTTCTCCTCCCCTACCAGGTTCGTCACAGGAACATGGACATCGTCATAGAAAATCTGATTGACCATGTGATTCCCAGCTATATCTATGATGGGTTTAATGGTAATACCGGGAGACTTCAGGTCTACAATTATCAGGCTCATCCCTCTGTGCTTAAGATCGGGATTTGTTTTACACAAGCACCAGTTATAACGAGCATGGTGGGCCAGGCTTTGCCAGGTCTTTTCCCCGTTAATGATATATTCATCGCCCACTTTCACGGCGCGGGTCTTGATATTAGCCAGATCGGTCCCCGCATCGGGCTCACTATATCCGGTGTTCCAGACTCCATCGGGTTCCCCGGCTGCGATCGGGGGCAAATATTTCTTCTTCTGCTCCTCAGTGCCAAACAGCATGAGAGAGGGCCCAACCCAACCTGTCCCTGATGCCCCCATCATCCAACCCGGTATACCCCAGTAGGATGCCTCGTCACGAAATATCATATTCTGTATGGGAGGAGCATCCGCGCCGCCGTATTCCTTGGGCCAATGCAAAGTGAGCCAGTGTTTCTGCGCTAGCTTCTTCGCCATCGCCATATGGAAATCCCATCCTTCCTCACCCGGATCCAAGGATAGTCCAAGACTGACCCAGTCGGCAGGCAACTCTTTTTGTGCAAAGTCTATGACCTCCTGCCTGAACGCCTCTTCCTCAGGGGTAAACCGAAAATCCATATTCGACCTCCCTTTCTTTTTTGGTTTAGCTAAACAACCAGCAGCTAACTCAACACTATCGAGAGATTAGCTGCAAGCTCGCTCGCCACACCAGCGTTTCAGTATTGTAATATGTCCCTCATGGCAAAGCAACTTTTTATATTGAACTCCCCGAAACCGGTAACCTGACCGTGAATTCCGCCCCTCCAACCGGTACATTTCGTGCCTCGATATCACCGCCATGAGCGCGGACTATCTCCCTGGCGATGGCCAGTCCTAACCCGGTGCCAGCTCCCCCGGCATCAGCTTTATAGAAGCGTCGAAACACATTGGGCAATTCCTGGGGAGGTATCCCCGGGCCCGAATCGGCCACAACAATTTCAACAAACCCGGAGGAGGTCTGGCGGCCGCCGATGTTTACATCTCCCCCCGACGGAGTATGTTTCAATGCATTATCCAGCAGATTGCTGAAAACCTGCTCCAGTCGGTCAGAATCACCGACTATGTGCGGCAGTTGCTCCAAATCCGACTGCAGCCTTATGTTGTTCTCCTGAACTCGTAGTGCAAAAATCTCCTGGCAATTCTCCAGAAGAGCTGTTACATCCACCGGCTCCCGCAACATCTCGATCTGGCCTGATTCTATCTTTGAAAGCTCCAGTAGTTCGTCGACCAGCCGAATTACACGCTTGGACTCGTCCTCGATAATCTGCGCCGCTCTTGCCTGAGCTTCGCTATCACTGGCAGTTTTATCGGCTATTGCCTGGGCAAATCCCCTGATCGAGGTAAGCGGCGTCCTCAATTCATGAGACACATCCGCTAGAAACTCTCGAAGCCGCTGCTGAGAAAGTTGTACTTGCCTGGACATTTGGTTGAACGCCCGAGCGAGTCCTCTAACCTCCGCGGGACCTGTAAGAGGTATCTCCTGACCATATCGACCCTGAGCCACCTCACCTGCGGCGTCCGTCACTCGAATAATTGGTCGATATATGGAGCGCGCCAGGAAAATCGCTATGACTATGGAAACCGCAAGGGCAATGAGACCAGCCCATAAAAACGGTAACGAAAAGCCACGCCACAGAGCAAGAGCATTTCCAATAGGGACAGCCAGGACAAGGGCTTCGACAACAGAAGTAGTTGGAGCGTCAGAAAGCAGCAAAAGAGGATAAGCGACGAATACAATCGTCTGTCCCGTCGATATCCGATATGTTCCGTGATAAGGCTCAGATAAGTCATCAGGCAATGTTCCCTGCGGCAGGTCACTGAGACGACCCCGAACGCCCCCCTGCGGGGTTGCCTGTCGCACGATATTTCCTTCGGCATCAACAAGGAGGATATGGACATCCGTTTCCTGTGCCTGCTCCTTAAGAGTTCCCCATACCTCATTCAAGGATGCCTCGCCCCGAGCTAGAGCCCTTGCCTGAACATAGATCGGAACCGTCATATCATCCAGGCGCGCCATCGCGAAGGCGTAACGGTAGTTCTGAAGCAATGCTATCACAGCAACAGCGATTATGGTCAAACACAGTACTACGATTAACGTATGGGACAGAACTAAGCGCCAACGCAGGTTCATTGGAAATCCCCTCTTCAATTACCGTTCATGCAAGATACTTGAGCCTTAGTCGTCGCGTGACACCTTTCTCAATACCATCTTGTATCCCGTACCCCTGACTGTCTCTATCAAGACATTAGCTCCTGCCAATTTATCACGCAGGTGATTAACGTGGACATCGACAGTACGCGTCTCCCCGTAGTAGTCGAACCCCCAGACCAGCTCTAGTAATTGCTCCCGACTTAACACCATGCCCAGGTTTTGAGCAAACGTGCTCAGCAGAGCAAATTCTTTAGTGCGCAAACTCAATGGCTGCCCATCTATCGTTACTTCGTGGCGGTTAGTGTCTATGCAAAGGTTATCGATCTCTATGGCTTTCCCGGGGGTACGTCCGGTCTGATAACGGCGCAGTACAGCTTTAATCCTGGCCACCAGCTCCCTGGGATTAAAGGGTTTTGTCAAATAATCATCCGCACCTAGCTCAAGACCAACAACCTTATCGATGTCTTCCTTGCGTGCAGTGAGCATCAGAATGGGGACATCGCTTTTCTTTCGTATCTGACGGCATACCTCAAAACCATCTATATCAGGCAGCATCAGGTCCAGGACAACGAGAGATGGCTTAACTGTATCATGCTTTGACAGCGCTTCACCGCCATTGAAGGCCGCTTCAACCCTATAGCCCTCCTGCTCCAGGTAAAGCTTTGCAAGCTCCACAATATTAGGCTCATCATCAACAACAAGGATGGTTGTCATGGCAAAAATCCCGCAGCAGCTTATTCTTAAACAGTGTACTTCAACACATTATCACAGCAGGATCAGCAATCCTTTACACGAAACCCACTGCGTTAACTGGGATTATATCTCAAACTGCTCTCGGTGACCACACCGGAACGGGTACAGCCCAGGCTTAGCCTGGGCTGTACCCGTTCCCTATTTTTTACGAACCTTCACCGAGTTCACATTACTGAATCTCTGCGTTAACAGGGTTAACAAGGCTGGCGAACTTCAGATGAGTACCGCGACCTGTGTTCCACTCACCGGATCGATCTCCGATCTGGAAAGTGCCGTGACCCCAGAGGCGGACCCTCCCGCGGCCTTCGGCAGTAAGATCAGCGTCCACGCCAGCGAGAACAACGATAATCCGCGACCCCTCTATATGAGCCGTACCATGAAATCCTGCGTACTGAACCCAACCATCCTCATATACCTTCATCTGTCCATAGCCTGTTACCTCGATGGTAGCGTCACCAGCTCGATCCTTGACCCACAGTATGCCATTACCACTGGCATCCACAACACCCCGGCCACCCAGTACGGCAATTCCATCTCCCTGAGCGGTGAGTGTACCCCTGCATACATCTACTGTAGTATCTGCTTGAGCATCTGTTGTCTCAGCCATAGCCACCGAAGAAAACCCCAGGCCAGCCACCATAGTAACCACCGCCAGCATAAGCAATAGTGCCTTCCTCATTGTTCTGTACCTCCTTTTTCATTTTGCTGAAGCTGGCTACAGCCTTCGACGGGGCCCCCTTGTCTAAACCTGTAGGCCAACTCCTCAATCTGCTTCCATCATAAAGCGGGAGTATTATCGCAGTTTTTCCCCAATGTAAAATCTTTGTAAAAAAATCGAGGGGTTTTGGAGAGAATGTTAGGGGTTGTATCCTCAACGAATGCGAAACAAGATGGTAGCTCACTGAAATGCAACGACGCAGGCTAAAGCCTGCGTCTACAGGAATGCGAAGCGACATGACTGGGGTTTTATTTCTGTGGTTCTATCTCAGGACACAGGGAATACTTTCCCTGATCGACTCTTTATTCCTTTACTTTGAGAGCCTGTCTCATAGTTCTCCCGTCTGAGCTGAGTGTCGTGTTTGCTAAAGTTTTTTGTTGGAGCGGAGTTATCTCGTCCTGCTCCTTCTAAGTGATGACGGCATCCAGGTGCTTCTTCAACTCTGCCTTCGGTCTGACCCCGACAATCTGTGACATCGGTTTTCCCTCTTTGAACAGCAGTAACGTGGGAATACTCCGAATACCGTACTCCGACGCAACCCCCGGACTATCATCAACGTTTACCTTGGCAAATCCGACCTTCCCTTCATACTCACCGGCCAGCTCATCCACAACCGGAGCAAGTGCCCGGCAGGGTGCACACCATGGAGCCCAAAAGTCAACCAGGAACGGCGTACCGGCCTCGATAACAACTTCCTTAAAGCTCTTGTCGTCTACATTACGTGGTTCAACCATAACGACCTCCTTTTACAACGTAACAGCAATTAATCCCCGATAGCGTCAACGAATTCCTGCTCCACCTCTCTCTTGGCAGTGCTTATTGCGCTCTTGATTGCGTCAGCATCACTACGCCCATGAGCCACTATCACATTACCATTGACGCCAAATAGAAGGGCACCTCCGTATTCACGGTAATCCAACGTCCCGATAACCGAGTTCAATGTCGGCTGCAGGATATCAGCAGCCCCCTTGAGATTCGGGCTCTCCTCCACAGCCTTTTCCAACGATTCGAGCAACATCTCACCCAAACCCTCGCCCAACTTCATCAACACATTGCCCGTGAATCCATCAGTCACGATAACATCAGCACGCCCGCTGGCAATATCCCCACCTTCCACATTGCCAATGAAGTTGATCCTGGCTCTGCGTAACATTTTATGTGCCTTCTGAACCAACTGACTGCCCTTGGTATCCTCCTCACCGCTGGAGAGCAAGCCAACCCTGGGGCTTTCGACGCGAAATATCTTCTCCATATATACGCTACCCATGTGGGCAAATTGAACCAGCGACGTTGGTTTACAATCGGCGTTCGCTCCCAGGTCGAGGCACAGCAGAGGTCCCCTCGGAAAGGGGAACACTGCGCCCAAAGCAGGGCGGATTATACCCTTTTTCCTGCCCAGCATCAGCGTCGCCGCCGTCATTACAGCTCCAGTGTTGCCCGCAGAGACGAACGCCGCAGCTTCCCCCTCTTTTAGCAAGTTAATGCCAACTACAATAGATGAGTCCGTCTTCTCCTTTACCGCCACAACCGGACGTTCGCCCATAGCCACAACCTCGCTTGCATGGACGATGCTTATATCGTAGCCAGCTACGTTATGTTTGCTCAATTCATCCTGCACCACATCTTCCTGACCCACCAATAAGATGTCTACCATGCCCTCACCAGCCGCTGCGACTGCTCCCTTTACCACTTCGCCAGGAGCAAAATCACCGCCCATAGCATCCAGCGCAATCTTTATCCTGTCAGATTCTCGATTGGGCACTATTCCCTCCCTCACACATATCACAATGGTTTTCCTGACAGCAAGTACCTGTAGCAGTTTGAAATAACTCTGTATCCTCGCCACAACTACGGCATGATGAATACTCAGACCTCATCTCCCCGACCTCGAAACCGACGAAGGAAGTCGGTTTCTCACAACGGGCCATTTCTTCTCGTGCCAGGAGCGCTGCACCAATCGCTCCCATCGCTTCATGATACCGAGGAACAACAACCTCTGTATTCAAGCTCTCTTTGAAAGCACAGACGATGCCCTGATTAAAAGCAACGCCTCCCTGAAATACAATGGGTGACTGTATTACTTTCCCTCTGCCTACACTATTCAAATAATTATGTACAAGCGCCTGACACAGACCATAGAGTATGTCCTCGGTCCTGTGTCCCATCTGCTGCTTATGAATCATATCCGATTCTGCGAATACGGTACATCTGCCATCTATGCGCACCGGCGTTTTACTCTGCAACGCCATTTCTCCAAAGTCCTCAATCCTTATATTCAACCGCAATGCCTGTTGCTCGAGGAAACTGCCGGTACCAGCAGCACAAACCGTATTCATAGCAAAATCCACCACCATACAATCGCGAACAACAATCAGCTTTGAATCCTGACCACCAATTTCAACGATGGTGCTCACATCAGGGGTATAGTGCAGTGCAGCCATTGCGTGTGCTGTGATCTCGTTTTTGACAACATCTGCACCTAAAGCAACACCTGCCAGAAAACGAGCGCTCCCGGTAGCACACACGCCACGAATCTCACCAGTTAAAGGAAGCCGCCCTTTTATGCCCTGAAGCCCCTGTTGCACTGCCAGGATCGGTCTGCCCTGAGTTCGCAGGTAATTATAGGCTATCAACTCGCCCTCATCGCTCACCAGGGCAAATTTAGTGGTGACCGATCCCACATCAACGCCAAGATATATGTTCATAGTCTCTTTACTTCACCTTGAAATAATCTCTCGATACGTGTGCAACATGCTGAACTGAATAAAACAGAACCTGAAAGATACTGAAAGGAACTTCAAAGAGCACAATGAGAATAGTTCGGTCGTATCTTTGCGGGCTTTGTGGCGAATCACCTCAAGGTTTCTCAAAAAGCAAGGGGGTCGACTCCCTGAGTCCCTCACTGGAGCCAAACGTCTCACTTTATACACACAACAATAGCCACTACGGGCTATAGCCATATTTCTCTCTGGATTAGTATAGAAAGAAACGGTTTATGGGTCAAGCGTTTCCCAGCCAGCAATTCTGACTTGTTAGTATATAGCGTTTTCAATGTGCTCCAAGCGCGACGTTTTATTACCGGGAGTGAGTTCCACTGCCACTACATCAATGCGCCACGACTGAGGTGGCGTATCAAGGGTTTGAATATAGCCCTCGGCCAATGAAATCAACCGTTCGCTCTTCTCAATCGTTATAGATTCCTCAGGAGTCCCATAGCCGTAGCTCTTCTTCGTGCGTACCTCGACAAAAACAAGGCATTCGCCCTGCTGAGCGATGATGTCGATCTCTCCCTGGCGGCAGCGAAAGTTCCTCTGTATGATCTTGTAGCCACGCTTCTTCAGGTGCTCTGCTGCCACCTCCTCACCCTTCGCCCCAACCTCCCTGCGCGTTAACGGCACATCTTTACTCATTATACCTGCTCTATTTAACTGTAGGCACGCCGCTATCAGTTTTTTAAATAGTAGCACAAAGATTATGTATAGTAAACGAACTCATGGGAAATGATGAACACCTGTATTCTACCACGTTTGGCACAGGATATCAGCGTTCCGGTGAGACCTCATTGTGAACAAACGGCGCTCACTTCTTGACCGCGTTTGAGAAAACTGTGCCACATGAGGGCAATCCGCCGCCTCCCCAGCTCCCAAATCTCCTGAGAACTCCGCTAAGGCAGCTTTTGCAAAGGGGCCAGGCTCAGCAGGAACTTCTTTATCCCAGCGCCTTCTTTAAACGCAATGGTCACCTCATGGTCGCCAGCGATGGCCAGGCAGTTGACCACAATGCCTTCACCGAACATGGCATGGCTCACGTGGTCACCAGTCTTCAAAATAACAGGGGCACAGGTGCTGACCGTTGGGGTCTGGGCTTTGTCCCGACCAGACGGAACATGAGTGGTTACAACATGGTGATACACCTTCTCAGTACGTTGAGCACCCGGCGAGGTCACCAGATGTTGTGGAATGTCATCCAGGAAACGTGACGGCGGATTTTGTGCGCTGCTTCCCATAAGGCTGCGGCGCAAAGCATGAACCAGGTACACCATTTCCTTCGCCCTGGTTATCCCTACATAGCACAAACGGCGTTCCTCCTCCATCTGTTGCGGATCGGGGAACGACCTGAAATGCGGTAGAACACCCTCCTCCATCCCGACAATGAACACTATAGGAAACTCCAAGCCTTTAGCCTGGTGCAGGGTAATAAGCGTCACTGCACTCAACTCCTCATCCAGAGCGTCGACATCGGCAACCAGAGCCGCTTCCTCAAGAAAATACGCCAGCCCATCCCGGGGCTCGAGGTCCTGGTATCCAGCAGCCACGGTACGCAACTCGAGCACATTATCCCATCGTTCCTCACCATCAGCACTATCCACTATGTACTTCTTGTATCCAGTTTTTTCCAGCACCAGGTCGAAGAGGTTAACCAGACTAAGCTCTCTGCTCTTTTCAATCAAATCATCGATCATAGCCAGGAAACCGATTAGCGCCTGGCTGCTTCTCGAAGTAAACGGTGTATCCTGTTCACCCTGGGCGATAATCTGGAGGGCGGTATAATAGGGCAGCCCTTTCTCATTCGCCCATCTGGTGAGTTCAGCAACAGTTCGCTGTCCGATACCGCGCCCGGGGACATTAATTATACGAGCCAGGCTCACACTGTCATAGGAATTATAGATCAGTTTGAAGTAAGCGAGAACATCTTTAACTTCACGTCTCTCATAAAAGCGAGTCGCCCCCACTATCCTGTAAGGAAACCCGTAGCGTACAAACGCCTCCTCGAGCACTCGCGACTGGGCATTCGTGCGATACATAACAGCGATGTCTCCAGCTTTCCAGCTACCACCTGCGATCAGTTTCTCCACTTCGCTGACCACAAAGTGGGCTTCCTCGTGCTCACTATAGGTTTCCGTCACGATCAAGGGAGTTCCAACCTCGTTCTCGGTCCAAAGCCGTTTCTCTTTACGTTGCTCATTCGCAGCAATAATACTATCGGCAGCTTCAATAATGGACTGTGTGGAGCGATAGTTCTGCTCCAGAAACAGGACCTTGACATCAGGATAGTCTTTCTCAAAGTTCAGAATGTGACTGAGGTCGGCATGTCTCCAGGAATATATCGACTGGTCGGGGTCGCCGACAACGCAGATATTGCGGTACTTTCCCGCCAGTTGCTTGGATAAGATATACTGCGCATGATTGGTGTCCTGAAACTCGTCGATCATAACATGCACGTAGCGTGATTGATACTTGTCCAGCACATCCGGGTGATTCCGGAACAGGCGCACTACTCTCATGATCAGGTCGTCGAAGTCCAGGGCATTGCTTTCGGTGAGAAGCTCCTGGTAGCGTTCATAGACCCGCGCGACTACCTCCTCATAATAGCTGCCCACCAGAGGACGGTAGTCCTGTGGGGCAAGGAGCTGCGCCTTGGCAGAGGAGATCGCCGAACCTATGCCACCGGGGGGGTACTGCTTGGGATCGAGCCCTATCTGCTCAATGCTGCGCTTCAACAGGCTGAGCTGGTCACTCGCATCATAGATGACGAAGCTCCTGTCCAGCCCGATATGCGGGGCTTCCATGCGCAGAAAACGGGCACAGGTCGCATGAAAGGTACCCAGTGTCAATCCATCCACCACCTGGCCCAGAAGGGAATAGATCCGCTCCTTCATCTCGCGGGCTGCCTTGTTGGTGAAGGTGACCGCCAGGATGTGATGGGGATTAATACCGCAGACGGTGATCAGATAGGCTACTCGGTGGGCGATGACCCTGGTCTTGCCTGACCCGGGACCCGCCACGATGAGCACCGGGCCCTCGATGGTCTCTACAGCTTCCTTTTGCGCAGGGTTGAGGCCTTTCAGTATGTCCATAGTTGTACTAAGGTCATTATACCATCGGGAGAGAGCGGTCACAATGTGAAGTTGGCGCAGGAAACAATGAAACGCTATCATTTCTATTTCAGGCAAAAGCTCGGTACTGGTACTCGTTCACCATCTCGCTTTGCCCGTGTATTCCTACTAATTATTCCTCATCTATATTCCTGCCCATGCGGTACTTGATGTCGTAGTTGATGATGAAGGCCAACTCCTCATCCGTGAAGCCATAATGCTGCGCAAGCACGCTCGGAGACAGCCAGTGTCTCTCGAAGTGCCGGCAGCAAATCTTGTTCTATGTTATCGAATATCCTGGGCATGACTTCGCCCCCTATTCAAAGCATTCAAATCGGACTCAGCCTCCACTACCTCACAGCCCTTTGTCAATTGTGTCGCCCAGCCCAAGAGCGATGCTCAGTTACTTATCAACTTCCTTGAGGTCATTACGAGACATCGTGCCTGGCTTGCGAGTAATCATAAAATCGTCATAGGCTGCATCCCTCTCATTATGCCAGAGCTCGGCCAACACAGGATCAACCGAAGCGGACAGGGTCATAATAGAATCCATGCTTCGGCAGCTTCTGGTGCGTGGGGCACTTTGTCCAGGTCCTCCTTGCGAAAACGGCGGTGTCGTTCCTTGCCAATCCTGAAAGCGGGTAACCTGCCATCCTGAGTCAGTTTATAAATGGTCCTCCTGGAAACGCAAAGGT
>JAXHUK010000160.1:0-8928 GCA_034189725.1 Chloroflexota bacterium
TGCCGATGTTACTGCAGAGGGAGTAACAACCACTGCAAAAGAGGAGATCGAAAACTATGTACTCAATGGCACGAAGCTCCTCGTCCCCTATGCTCACGTCGCTGACTACATTATTTGTGCAGCGAGAACCAAGGCTCTGGCGAAATTAGATGAAGGAATCACCCTGTTTTTGGTGGATACCAAGAGCAAAGGGGTAACGACCACAATGTTGGGTACTATGGCCAACGACAAACAATGCGAGGTTGTTCTCGATAAAGTAGAGGTGCCCCAGAAGAACATCCTTGGAGAGGTCAATAAAGGCTGGCCGATAATGCAACAGATTTTGGAGCGGGCAGCAGTGGCCGAGTGTGCCCTGATGGTAGGCTCGTCCCAATGGATTATGGACGCTACCACTGAGTACTCCAAGACCAGAGTCGCATTCGGCGTGCCCATCGGTAGCTTCGAAGTAGTGAAGCACAGACTAGCCGATATGCTGGCTGATCTCTATTGTAGTCAGTATATAACCTATCAAGCAGCCTGGCGAATAGACGAAGGTCTTCCCTGCACCAAGGAAACATCGTTCGCCAAAGCTTGGGTAAACGAAGCCCACCGCAGAATTTGCCTTGGTGGTAATCAGACCCACGGCGGAATCGGCTATACCTGGGATCACGACATAGGACTGTACTGGCGCCGCTCCAAACCGGCGGAGATTTCTTTCGGCGACGCCGACCATCACCTTAAAATAGTAGCCGAACAACTAGGGCTATAGCTTACTGAGTAAGGGATAATAAAACGAGCCTCCCGTTGGGAGGCTCGTTTTATTATCAGGTAAGCGCTGTTCGGCTAATTATAACACCCTATTTGGTGGATACCTCTTCCATCTCAGGTTTCACATACGCCTCATTGACCTGACGTGCCGGGAAATTCTGAGTGCTGAAATCCTTGGGGGGAGTTACCACACAAATGTCATCAAGCCTTCCCTGCTTTATTAATCGATCATAGATAAGCGCCCAGGCACACTCTCTACTCGGGTCCGTCTCACAAATACCGCCCTGGCTACCACCACAGGGGCCATTGAGAATACTCTTGGGGCACCGCGCAATAGGACAGACTCCTGCATAACGACCTAGCTTGCAATCACCACACGCACGGCACATTTCAGACCAAACGCCCTCCTCTTCAGCCCTACCAATGAAGCGTGTGTTCAATCCAGGCAGCACAGGTATCGGCTCCATCATATCAGCCATTAACTGAACCCCGGCCCCACAGGCCAGTGACAGGACTGCATCGTAGCCCTTAGCATTTTCCAGAATAGGCTCTATATACTCTCTGTCACACTGACGCTGTATCGTGTCTTCTCCGATCTCTACATCGTTACCTGCCATTTTATTCGCCATACGTAACTGACTGGCCAGCAACTCGACCTCTTTCTCGCCACCCGCCATACACACACTCACACACGTGCCACAACCGAGAATGAGCAACTTCTTGTAGTTTTTAACACTCTCTTTTATTTCGTCGAATGGTTTCCTATCTCCTACAATCATTTTACCTTTCCTTCCTTTAGCAATTGCCGTGGAAAATCAATACGTAACCACCGGAGACAAGTCTCTCGTGGTCACTTTATACTTCACTTTTTCAGGCTGACACGGGAGTAATTGAACAGCTCTTTATAGGGTTAGGCCCTAAACGTCGAGCTCTCTCGGTCATCTCGTTGCTGGCAGCAGCGAATAGAGGAGCATCGGAGGCACCTATATTGAACATCTCGACACGCTCCCCCTCTATTCCAACCTCCTCCAACAACTTCTTCGCCTGTTCGACCCGCTTTTTCGCTCTCAGATTTCCTTCCAGGAAATGACAATCACCTTCCTCTCACCCGGCGACAAAAACGGCATCAGCTCCATCCTCGAAGGCTTTCAACAGATGTAGCGTATCCACCTTACCCGTGCACATAAGCTTTATTACACGTACATTAGGTGCATACTCCATCCTCATAGAGCCTGCGAGGTCGGCAGCCGAATAAGCGCAATAGTGACAACAAAACGCCACCACCTTAGGCTCAAACGCCTCAGCCATTACTCTCTCCTTCCTACAATTGTCTCCTCGAGACACCTATATAACTTCTTCTGCATTCTACAATGCCTCATCTATATTCACCCGAATGAGTGACAGTGTACCACGTAGAACGCATACTCGCCCATCTTGATGATATCGGACTGTGTAGCTGGAACACCATTCCCACATCTACACTTTATCTATATATGTATAGTTACACTGCTTTTTTGTCTACGCACAGAGCACAGCAGTCTTCGCCATTACCTGTTGATCTGAGTAGTGCTGTAACGTTATTGCCTTTCGTGGACAGGCGCTTGCACAAATACCGCATCCCTGACAGGCTGCCGGCTCGATATACGCCACACCTCTCTCATTGATTTTGGGTACCCCAAAGGGACACGAGCGAACACAGGTGAGACATGCGACACACCTGTCCTCATCAACCACTGAGATAACCCCGCTTACCATGAGGTGCGGCTTGGAAAGGATAGTCATCGCCCGTGATACAGCGCCCCTTGCCTGTGAGATCGACTCTGAAATCGTCTTCGGGGCATGAGCTAATCCGCACAGGTACATCCCTTCGTTAACGAAATCCAGCGGGCGCAGCTTCATATGGGCTTCCATATAGAAGCCATCCTGAGTTAAGGGCAGTTTCAGTTTGCTGGAGAACTCTACCGCATCAGGTTGAGGGCGAACAGCGGCACTCAAAACAAGTATATCGGGGGCGATAATGATATTCGTCCCCAATACTGAATCGAAGACCTTGACAGTCAGCTTACCATCTACCTGCTCAACCTCAGGCTTCTGTTCAACATCGAATCGAATAAAGGTCACGCCTTTGTCCCTGGCCTCACGATATTTGAGCTCATTCATTCCATAGGTCCGTATATCGCGATAGAGGACATAGACCTCAGTCTCTGGATTCTTATCCTTGAGCTTGATAGCATTCGTAACCGCTTGAGTGCAGCAGATTCGGCTGCAATACATGTGTCCCTCTTCACGAGACCCCACACACTGGATCATCACCACCGAGTTCAAACCCTTGACATCCGGACTGTGCTTGGCGATTCGCTCCTCAAGCCCGACCTGGGTCATCACCTTATCCGACTGACCACACAGATACTCAGTAGGCTCGTACTCCGTCGCGCCGGTGGCCAGGATAACCACACCGTGCTCGATTTCCACGGTACCCCCATCGGCTGTGGAAATCGCCGTTTTATAGTTACCCACGTATCCCAAGAAATCCTTTATCTCCGCACCCTTATATACCGTTACCTTTGGCTCCTTATCTATCTTTTCCAGAAGATCGGAGAGCAACGCCTGTGGATCGGATCCCTCCACAGTGTAATAGAGGTGTCTCAGATTTCCCCCCAACTCATTCTCGCGCTCTACCAGAACGACCTCATACCCTTGTTCTGCTACCCCTAAAGCAGCGGTCATTCCCGCCATTCCTCCCCCAATTACCAAAGCCCCGCGCTTTATCGCCGCTGGCGACTCATACAACGGCTCCAGGTCAACAGCGCGAGCGACTGCCATTCTCACCAAATCCTTCGCTTTCTCATTAGCTTCTGGCATATGAGTAGCATGAACCCAGGAGCACTGGTCTCTGATGTTAGCCATTTCAAAAAGATACTTATTCAAACCGGCCTCACGAATGGTATCCTGGAACAGCGGTTCATGGGTTCGAGGGCTGCACGAAGCTACCACGACACGGTTGAGGTTGTTCTCCTTGATGATTTCGACTATCTTGGTCTGTGTATCAGTGGAGCACGTATAAAGATTTTCATCAGCATATACAACATGGGGAAGTCCCCTGGCGTAGTCGGCCACACTGGGAACATCAACAACTCGCGCGATATTAGTGCCACAGCGACAGACAAATACGCCCACCCGCGGTTCCTCACCTGCCACACCTATCTCCGGGGGATATTCCTTTTCCGTCACCATCGTTCCCCGTACCTCGGCTATGCCCTGCGAAGCGAGGTACGCTGCACTACTGGCATGCATAACCGACTCTGGAATATCCATAGGCGCATCAAAAGCACCTGCTACATAGATTCCCTCACGTGATGCCATATTGGGCTTGAATTCTTCGGTCTTACAGAACCCGAACCTGTCGACATCCACACCCAGTTTCTGCGCGAGTTCTCCGGTACTCGGAGAAGGAACCAACCCAACGGAGAGTACCACCATGTCGAACTCTTCCTGGACTTTACGGCCATCTTCACCCGAGTATTCCATAATCAGGTTCTTGCTCTGTTGTAACTCCTTGACCGCCGATACTATTCCCTTAACATAGCGTATGCCAAACTTATCCTTGGCAGATTCATAATATCGCTCGAAACCCTTACCATGCGCTCGTATGTCATTAAAGAAAATTGTCGGTTGAATCTCACTGGCATGCTCTTTGGCAATAATGGCCTCTTTCGTAGCATACATACAGCATACAGAGGAACAATAGTCCCTGCCGCAGGTCTCATCCCTCGATCCCACACATTGAATCCAGGCTACCTTCACCGGATGCTTTCCATCAGACGGCCTCAGCACCTGACCCTGGAACGGGCCAGACGCAGAGAGAATGCGTTCAAACTGCACGCTGGTAACAACATTCGGCATTCGCCCGTATCCGTACTCCGACTTGATAGTGGCATCGAATGGCTCGAATCCCGGGGCTAGAATCAACGACCCTACATTAATTTCTACTTCCTCTTCCCTCATCGAATGGTCTACAGCCTTTGCGGGGCAGGTTATCACGCACTGATAGCACTCACTGCACAGCCCGCAGGAAAGACACCTCTCAGCCTCAGCCTTCGCCATTTCCTCACTGTAGTTAAGCGCTACCTCGCGAAAATCATTTTTACGCTCTTCAGGTGCGATTTTGGGGGTTTTCTTGCGGGGTTGCTTCTCAATACCCTCGGTGGATACATCTACGGGCGCAAACTCTTTCTCGCGCCCTACCGTGAGATTTTCACCCCTGAGGTACCTATCGATAGATATGGCTGCTTCTTTCCCCGCAGCAATCGCTTCGACAACAGTAGCTGGCCCAAGGACCGCATCACCACCAGCAAATACACCGGCCATACCGGTCTCAAGGGTAATCCCGTCTGTTTTGATTGTAGAACCCCTACCCACTTCGACCTTACTTTCCGCTCCCAAGAACGACAGATCGGGGGATTGCCCGATAGCCGGTATCACCATATCAACATCGAGTTTGAATTCCGATCCCTTAACCGGAACAGGCCTCCGCCGGCCACTCTCGTCAGGCTCGGTCAATTCCATTTTAATACACTCTAATGCGTTGACCTTACCATCCTTGCCAATAACCCTGGTTGGAGCCGCCAGATAGCGGATCGCTATCCCTTCTTCTTCGGCATCCTCGATTTCCTCCTCGGCAGCGGGCATTTCCTGGCGGGAACGGCGATACACTATGGAGACATCCTTTGCACCAAGGCGCAACGCCGTCCGTGCTGCATCAATGGCCACATTACCGCCTCCGATTACAGCGACCCTATCCCCTACCTTCACAGACTTACCCAGGCTAACATCCCGGAGGAAACCCACACCAGAGACCATACCTTCCAGGTCCTCACCCTCAATTTCCAATGGATTATTACGGTGAGCACCCACTGCAAGGAACGTCGCCTCATATCCTTGATCTGCCAGATCCTTCAGGGTGAGCGACGTACCAATGGGAGTGTTGGTCTTTATCTCTACACCAGCAGCTTTAATGAAATCGATTTCAGCATTGAGCACATCTTTGGGCAAGCGGTATGACGGTATTCCCACAGCCATCATTCCCCCTGCCACAGGGAGCGCTTCAAAGACGGTCGGCTGGTATCCCCAAAGGGCAAGGTAGTATGCACAACTCAATCCCCCGGGCCCCGAGCCTACAACCGCTACCTTTTTGTTTTTGCTTTCCATTGATGCAGGGGGGCTATCCTGTCCACCTGCTTTGACCGTATCAGCAACGAACCTCTTCAACTGGCAGATGGAAATCGGCTCGTCCACTTTCCCTCGTGTACAATTAGATTCACAAGGATGTGTACATACTCTACCAATAACCGCAGGGAATGGATTCTCATCCCGGATAAGGTCGAGAGCCTCCTTATATTTCCCCTCGGCTATAAGCGCAACATAACCCTGCACACTGATGTGGGTCGGACAGGCAACCTTACACGGAGCAGTACCAGCCTTGCTTATCGCTGTAGCACTCGGTATAGCCTGGGGATAGCGCTTGTATACAGCCTTACGATCACTGAGAAATCCCTCGAAATCGCTCGGTAATGCTACCGGACAAACTTCAATACAGTCACCGCAGGAGCTACACTTCGCCATATCGATGTATCTTGGCTTCTTCAGCACCTTTACCGTAAAGTTACCCTCTTCCCCCTCTATTGACTGAAGCTCAGCGTTGGTAATAAGCTCGATGTTGAGGTGTTTGTCAACCTCGATCAGTTTAGGGGAGATCATGCACATGGAGCAATCGTTTGTGGGAAAGGTCTTATCGAGCTGTGACATCCTGCCGCCGATGGCGGTGTTCTCCTCGACCATGTAGACCTTAAATCCGGAATTG
Organism: Chloroflexota bacterium; assembly: GCA_034189725.1. Classification (GTDB taxonomy): domain Bacteria; phylum Chloroflexota; class Dehalococcoidia; order SZUA-161; family SZUA-161; genus JAXHUK01. The sequence goes on from JAXHUK010000160.1 coordinate 6,608, forward strand.
GCCAGGTCCAGGGCGGATTGCATACCGCAAATGCCACCCCCTACTACCATGACTGCGCCAACTTTGTCAGAACTACGTCGCTTTCCGTTGTTACTCATAGTCACATCCTGTTCCTTGTGGGTTAATAGTATACCGGTTGATAGTCACTTAGACGACAGCTCCATTCCCTTAATTCACTGTCAACTACCGATCAATTAACCAACCAATAGTCCTTTCTCTTTCAACAATGCCCTGCCATCCACGTGATGCCTGCTAAGCCATGTAGCGACATCGGAACTACCGAAAGCAAGCCCCATCAACTCACTGAAGTAGAATATCGGTATATTGTACGACTTGCCAGACTCCTGAGATATCTCTGTCTGTTTGCTATCCAGGTTCAAATGGCACATGGGACAAGAAACAGCGATGCAATCCGCACCTGCTTCCTCCGCCATGTCGAGAAGCTTCTGAGTAAGCTTCATTTGCAGATCAGGTCGCGTCAATGCGAGGTTTCCGCCACAACAATCGGACTTAAATGACCAATTCCTGACGTTCGCTCCCAGACTCTTAAGCAAACGGTCCATCTCCTGTGGATTCTCAGGATTCTTACTATCAGTAATTTTCGGTGGTCGAGCGGTCAAGCAGCCATAATAGCAGACAGGATTTAGCGCATCCAGCGGCTTCTTCACCTTCTCCGTCAGCGCTTTCTCACCTACGTCTTCCCAAAAATAATCGACCAGGGGCTTTACATGAAAATCACTGTTGAGGGTACCGCTGATTCCATCGATCGGTTTCCCCTGTTTCAAGTACTTTTCCGCATATTTTAGTCTCAGGAAACATGCAGCACAGGGAGTTACCAGATCCAGTCCTGTTTTATCAGCGATCAGCAAATCTCTTGCAGGTAACGCTATAGCCAGCCTGTCATTCAGCACATGTGCAGAGGACGCGCCGCAACACGTCCAGTCCTGCAACTCTCTAAACTCGACACCCAGAGTTTGTGCCACTGTCTCAACAGACTCACGGTACTCCCTTGCCGTACCGCTAAAAGTACACCCGGGATACATTGCAACTTCCATAACTATCCTTTCCGCTCCGCTGCGCGGAAGATATCTCTTACGTTCCTATCACCAAGAAGCCGGTATGGCATAATCTTCACCTTCCCCTTCCTGAACATATCCAGCCCCATGCCTGCCATACTCATCAGTCCCGCTATACCACCACTCCTCAGTGTAAAGATAGCAGCCATAGATCCCTCGTGTACCCTGCCAAACTGCTTCATGGAAGAAAGGAAAGTCTTGTGAAAAATCGGTATCTGCTTCTGGGAAGCAGTTACACCCTCACTCTGTGAAAGCTGCCGAAGACTATCCATAACATGAGCAATATCGATGTTATTGGGGCATCTGGTAGTACACGTTTCACAGGAGGCACAAACCCATATAGTATCGCTGGCCAGCACTTCATCTCGTAAACCGAGATGAACTGAGCGCATGAGCTTATGAGGAACAATATCCATAGCGAAGGCCAGGGGACAGCCATTGGTACACTTTTCACACTGGAAACATGCGGAGATCGTTTCTCCGCTCTTTTCCTCGACCTTCTTACGGAAAGAGGAGTTTGGAACCACGTTCCGGGGTAACTCTGCAACTGTCATCGCCCTACCTCTTTTACTAGTAGCGTAGCTAACCACAAACAAGCACGAATGTGGTATCCGCTTATCGCAACTCTTCAAAAGAATAGGGCAGAATGTCATCTCCCCACGACTTGGAGAGTGTCTCAGAAGCGGGCGCCATCTATTCGTGCCTTACGCTTCTCGTTTAAATCGCATTCGCCTGCAGTACCAATGCTAATCATAGCACAAAAGTGAGGTGTAGTCTATCCTTTGGGGATAGAACATTGTACATAATCTGGGGAAACCGAAGGGGAGGTCCGGAAACACCGATACATCGATGCATCCTGACATATCAGATAAGCCCCACGGTTAGCAAAAACAACCGTGGGGCTTATCTTCACTTACTGTTTATGTATGCAACTTACTTCGTTACCGAGAACCAATGGAATCGGCCAAAATCCGGTTATTGTCGAGTTGATCCTCCAGGACCCCGCGAACCAGGTCACAGGCTTCGCCGATCTTGGGACTGGTCAGCCTATAAAACACCGTCGTTCCCTGGTGCCGTGTCGATACCACACCCCGCTCCCGCAAGATTGCCAGGTGCTGCGAGACATTTCTCTTTTCCCAGATTACCTCTCCACCCTTCTTTCTGATCGCCCTCACACGATGATACGGGATGGCGACTTCAATACCATTTTGATAGTAAAAGAAGCCTCTCCTGATATCAGTTATC
>JAXHUK010000161.1:0-11089 GCA_034189725.1 Chloroflexota bacterium
TCCCAATCAGCGTTCGTGTACGGAAGAATCGAGGATAAGAATCCGTACACGAACGCTGATTGGGAGAAGCTCTCTATCTTTCTAAATTTCCTCGTGCCTAAGCTGCCGGCACCTGTGGAGCAGGACCTTTCGAAGGGCATCCTAGAGACCATCGATATGGACAGTTACCGAGTTGAGAAGAAAGCCGCGATAGAGATTATACTTCCCGATCAAGATGCCGAGATCGAGCCGGTACCAACCGGTGGGGGCGGTCAAAAGCCAGAACCCGAGATCGACCTACTCTCGAATATCCTCAAAGCATTCAATGACCAGTTTGGCAATATAAACTGGACCTATACCGACCGCGTCCATCATCTGATTACTAAGGATATCCCGGCAAAGGTAGCAGCGGACACAGCATACCAGAATGCGAAGGAACACTCCGATCGCCAGAACGCACGCATCGAGCACGACAAGGCTCTTGAGCGCGTGATGACCGCCGTGCTGAAAGATGACACCGAACTGTTCAAACAGTTCAGCGACAACGAATCTTTCCGCAAGTGGTTAACGGAAACGGTTTTCGCCCTTACCTATGAGGAGGCTGGGGCGGCCTGAGGGCGAGACGACCTTTCCCACTGACTATTTCTGATCCCTCTGCTCCGAAAAGAAGTCCTTTTGGCTAGGCAGATTATACACCCGTCGTTGTAGCTAGACAAGACCCTACCCTTTTTGGAGCAATCCCAGGGGTAATATATTCCCCAAGCCATAGCAGTAGTCTAACGCCCTATTTGCATGTTTATCGACTTTAACAACTTTTCATGCGTTGATTTTTTTGATGTGTAAGTGCAACGCTTACAGCAGACGCGTTCAAAACCACGATAATTAGCGTATGAAAAAAGCGCCAGCAATAGTCTAGCGCTTTTTTATTTCATTGGTGGAGACGGGGGAGAGTCGAACTCCCCGTCCAGAAGAATCCCATCCAGAGTCTCTACAAGCTTAGTCGGCTGTGCATTCTCACTCTGCCGCTCCTCCGCCAACCGAGTGCGGTAGAGCTAGCCGATGTATCTTGGGCGACCTTTATCGGCGTCTGATCGCTGCACCTCGACTTTGCGGCGCCTACTCCCTACCCATCGAGGAGGGGTAAGGGTAGACGTGGCTACCTTATATTAGGCAGCCAGGGCGTACTGTTTTTCGCCAGTTACTTTTTGTTGCCACCTGATTAACGAGGGTGATGGCACCTCGGCTTGCAACTCTGAAATCAAACTCCCCTGTCGAACCACACGTCCCCATATTCACTATTGTGAAGCTGCCGGAACAGCCCCCAGCCATCTACTTTTATGTAAACAATACCCTAGCGCTTGTGCCCTTTGGCTGAAGGCCGCTGCCGTACCGCGCGCTGTATCTGGCGCTCAGCATCGCGCCTGGCTATCGTCTCGCGCTTGTCGTAGGACTTCTTCCCCCGAGCGAGCCCCAGTTCGACCTTAGCCATCCCATTTTTAAGGTACATCTTCAGCGGGACTAAAGTCAAGCCTTTTTTCATTACTGCATCGCCGAGGCGTTCTATCTGCTCACGATGCAGCAACAGCTTTCGGGGCCTGGTTGGCTCATGATTAAATCTGTTGCCCCCGGGGTACTGAGCTATGTGAGCACCCACTAACCACATCTCGGAGTTCTCTGATTTGGCATAGGCATCACGCAGATTCACCCTGCCTGAGCGCACTGACTTGATCTCGGTGCCGGTCAGGACAAGGCCGGCCTCGATACTATCCTCGATATGGTAGTCGTGATGGGCCTTGCGGTTTATGGTGATTACCTTATGATTCTGAGCCATACTCTATTGTATACGATGACAATCATTATGTCTAGTTTGACTGCGGTTACCTATATTGCAGGAACTATACTACTATTGACATTATTATGCGGCTTCTTTAGCGTAACAGTCAGGGTGGATGGTTGTCAACATAATTGCCTCAGTCAATAAAAGCTGATAATATCGAAATTGGGGTTGTAGAGAGGAGATTAGCTATGTGGAAGATACTTAAGATTGCAGCGCCGGTTATGGTAGTGTTGTCCATTGTTGTCACCTTTTCCCTGACCGGTTGTGAGTTGCTGACATCGTCAATGCCATCGTCGTCGGAAAATGGGATGGAGCTCTTCGAAGAGGCATGGGGCGTTGTGTTAAATGACTATGTCGACATTGATGAGGTCGACCTGGATGAGTTGAGCCGTGGAGCGATACGGGGCATGCTTGAAGCACTGGATGATCCATACACCTCGTATCTTGACACCGAGCACTATGAATATACCCATAGAAACTACGAGGGGTCGTTTGGCGGCATAGGAGCTGAAATCTCCGTTGATCAGGATGATCAACTCATAGTGGTTGCCCCTATCGTGGGTACACCAGCCGAGCGAGAAGGACTGCTACCAGGAGATAAGATTCTGGAGGTTGACGGTCAATCAACAGAGGGTATGAGCACTATGGAGGCCGTGCTCATAATCAGGGGGGAGCCAGGAACCCAGGTTACTCTGACAATACTGCATGAAGGCGAAGATGTTTCTCAAGATATTGTGATAACCCGTGAAATAATCAATGTTGATAGCGTCTATATGGAGATGCTCGATGATGGGGTGGCTCATATCGATGTTCGCTATTTTTCAAATCGTACGGCAGATGAGATGATCTCAGCTATAGAGGACCTGCTGGAGTACGATGCTACAGGTGTTATACTGGATCTTCGGAGCAATCCCGGTGGCGTTCTTACAGCAGCAGTGGATGCAGCCAGTCTCTTTCTTGATGAAGGTGTTGTTGTCTCTGTATTGGACAACGTTGGTGAAAGTGATGTCTGGGTAGTCCGGGATATGGAGATAACTACCGATTTGCCCCTTGCGGTTTTGGTTAATGAAAATAGTGCCAGTGCCAGCGAGGTTGTTGCCGGTGCCCTTCAGGATTATGGTCGGGGGTATATCATCGGAACGACGACGTATGGTAAGGGAAGTGTCAATCACATTCGACAGCTCAGCGATGGGTCGGCAATATATATCACTATCGCACGCTGGTACACTCCTGACGGACGGCTGATTGAGGGACTGGGTATTACGCCAGATGAGACAGTTGAGTTCACAATTGACGACATGGAACAGGGACGCGATCCCCAGCTCGAGCGGGCTATCGAATACATTACGAACCAGGGATAGGCTATTCGCTGGTCGTACTGTTGCCGTTGTCTGGTTATCGTAGTATATTAGTTGCAGAGGCAAAACTCAACAGGAGGTAATGCCCTATGGAACAAACGGTACTCGAACAAATTCGGGATATTATGATAATCATCTCTTCGCTCTTGGTGATTGGTGCAACTCTAACAATTACTGTACTGGTAGTCATGGTCTATCGCAAGCTGTCCCCCACCCTGGATTCAGCACAAGGCTTCTTTGCTGACCTGAAAGGGGTTTCTTCCCTGGTAAATGACAGGGTAGCCAAACCACTCACAAAAGGTGCTATATTCGCTGCCGGTGTACGGCAGGCTTTAAAGACTTTGTCGAAACGCTCTGAGATGAAGGAGGACAACAATGGCGACAGAAAATAGAGGCCCTGGCTTCCTGAGCGGTCTGCTCTTAGGTGGACTCATAGGGGTCGTTTTGGGTCTGCTGTATGCACCGCAGCCCGGGGAGAAGACTCGTGAACAACTGCAAGGCAGATTGGATGAATTAACCTCGCTGGGTAAATCGGCATGGGAGGAGGGGAAAGAGGCTGCAAGTCAGAGAAGTGCAGAGCTAAGGGCGAGATTTGAGCAAGCTACAGGGAGACATGATTAAGTCCCTGTTACACTAATATGGTTACCCCGATATGACACTTTCCGGATATGATCCGAGGATCTTTAAAAAGCTGGTTTTCTCTCTGATGCTCTGCAGGGCTTGAGAGCAAATATCATCATCAACATGGCCTTCCAAATCCACATAGAAAACGTACTCCCACGGTTTGTCTTTACTTGGCCTGGATTCCAGCTTGGTCAGGTTTATACCCCTGGTAGCTAACGCACCCAAACAGTCATACAAGGCACCTGGAATGTTTTTAATGGCAAAGACAAGTGAAGTCTTGTTCTTTTCAGCGTAGTTTGCTTTCTCCTTGGAAATGATGAAGAACCTTGTGTAATTATTGGGTATTGTTTGAATATTCTCAGCGAGAATCTGCATATGGTATATCTCGGAAACCCGTTTGCTTGCCACTGCTGCGCAATTTACCAGCCCTCTTTCCTTGATAAGCTTTGCACTGCCCGCTGTATCATAGCTGGGCATGATTTCGGCGTTCAGCGTTCTCAGGAAACTTTCGCACTGAGCTAAGGCTTGAGGGTGAGAATAAACAGTCTTGATGCTCTCCAGGCTCTCCCCGATAGGTGCCATGAGACAATGATTGACTGCGAGCTGGGTTTCACCATAGATATTCAGATCGTATTTTAGTAGCAGGTCATAGGTCTCATTGATACTGCCAGCCTGGGAGTTCTCCACAGGAACAACACCGAAATCAGCATCACCATTGATTACAGCTTCAAACACGTCGGTTAAGGAGCGACGGGCTAAAGGTTCGGCATCGCTGAATAGCCGTAATACGGTGTCCTCGCTAAAGGCGCCTCGTTCCCCCTGAAATGCTGCTCTGGTCATAGTTTCCCTATTCACGAGCTATCCGCTGGAACACTTTACTTTCCAGTAAGGAGTGCCCGAATTGAATCCTCGCTTTCTGTGTGCATGACAGTCACCAGTTTATCATCGGCCTCAAGAACGGTATCATCGGAAGGTATTTGAATCCCTTTATTCTTACTGATTACGAGCAAGACAGCAGCACCCTTTGGCATGTGGAATGAACTGAGTTTCTTCCCGATCGACTCAGAATCAGGGGGAATCCATATCTCAACGACCTCAAGCTCCCCACTCTTGAGTTTCATCAAACGAACCAGAGGGTGTAAAGGGAGCTCTTGCTCGATATGCGCCAGTATAATATCGGTGCTGCTTACTGTGGCATCAACTCCCAGTATCCTGAATATTTTTTCATTATTGGGGTTTCTGATCCGGGCGATGGTGCGGGGAACATTGAACATGTGCTTGGCAACCTGGCAAGAGATGAGATTGTCTTCGTCACCATCAGTCACAGCAACCAGCATATCCGCCCTCCCTGTGCCAACACAATCCAGGGTCGCTGCTTCACAGCCATCACCACGATAAATGATACCACCTAATTCTTCAGCAAGCCAATCACATCGTGCGGGATTTTGCTCCAAGATGAGAACTTCGTGGCCATCGTTGAGCAATATCTTTGAGAGATGATAACCGACCTCACCACCGCCAACGACGACAATATACATACTTGACTAGCCTACAACCTTCTCTTTTAGGAGTTCTGCTACTACTTTAGTGGGGCTGACAGTGAGCAAACCTAGCTCGCGATACATATCCGCACGGATCGGATCGTAGATTCGGCATACCACTTTAGGAACGTTGTAAATATGTTTCGCGATCTGACAGGCCATTACATTGCGATTATCTCCGGGAGTAGCCGAGATAAATACATCTGCTTCTTCAATTCCTGCCCTTTTGAGGGAATCATAATCTAATCCATTGCCGACCATCGCGGTTCCTTTAAAGTCTGCGGGGAGTTTTTTAAAGCTAAAAGGCTCGACATCTAGAATGGTGATTTTATGCCCCTCAGCATCCAACATCGTTGCTAACTGAGCGCCAACGCGGCCACAACCCATTATGATCGCATTCATAGTCAAATTTCTTCCTTGGGCATTGGCTCCCGGCAAATAAGCACGCGGCAGGGGGCGTTTTTCAGTATGTAGGGTAAGACATTACCCAAGCTGAATTCCCCGAACTTTTTTTTATAACTGAGACCTAATGTTATTAGGTCAACACCGCGTTCGATTGCTTCATCGACTATTGCCGGACCTATCTCCCGCGCTTGCAGAAGGTCGGTCTCAATGCTGCAATCATACTCATCAGCGATACGCTCTGCCTGATCGAGGATTTTTTCCGCTTTGTCTACCTCGGATTCTACCTCAGCATCCAATGGTAGGCTTCGATCGACTTGAATCACATAGGCAGCATAGATCTTACATGCTGTCTTTTTTGAGAGTTTACATGATAGCCTGATTGCTTCCCTATCGGCTTCACTCCCATTAACTAGGACAAGAACCTTTCTCGGCCGGGTTACCTCTCTATTGTTAGAGAACAAAAATTGTACCTACCTATTTCTGCTAAAGTGATATTATATCATCCTGTGTAAAGTCCTGCAAAAGGTAAAAGCGAATCAATTGCAGGTGAATACCAGAAAAAGGCAAAAAAAAGAGGGGCGTTTTATATCGCCCCTCCAGAAGGGGGAGGTAGGGAGGTTATGGAATATTGTGAAATAGGTAGCTCAGAGGATAGTTGTCTGAAGCTGAAGAGTGACCTCCAGCTTATTATTCAATCAATGTACAGTAGCTCCCTCCAATTTGCGGAGATTACGTTTCAGTGGTTTTAATAGAGTTTGTCTCACAATCTCTATGCCAATAGCATCATCGCCATCGGCTTCAATACAATCCAACGCAGAGATGCTGTTTAGAAGGGTAGCCTTACAAGCTGGACTCATTCCTTCCTGTGCAGTAGAAATCGTCCACGAGTTGTTTTCCTCAGATACCAGGACAGTTGCTAGCTGTTCGATTTGCCGTGTCGCCTCATCTGGTGTTGAGAGGTTTTTGATCTCTTGTACTGCAGCGATGATGCCGTTCTCAATACCCCGTTTGATAGCCGAAGGGTCTATTCCTGAAGCTACACCTGTTGATTCTTTTACTGGAAGAACTTGATACTGTGTCATCACAACCGTGCTAGCAGTTACAGCGGCATCGTGACAGCTTTGCTCTTTATCCTTTTCCTCAGCCATTCTCTGGGCCAGCATAATGAGACTGGTAGAGCCATCCCCCACCATTTCAGCGTGGTTGAGTTCTTTATATCGTTTACGCAATACGTCTTGAGCAAGCAAGGCAAGTGTGGTAGTGCCATCCCCTTCAATGGCGCTGTTCTTCTCTTCAGCTTCGTTCAAAAAATGTGCGCACATTCTTTCTATGGATTCCCATAGACTGCCATCCCGGTGAGATGCTACAACATGATCGGAAGCGGCAAGCAACTCCCATTTTTTGTCGATGACGCCGTTGTGGTCTTTGAGTTTTGTCACACTTTCACCTTACCTGCTTTATCTATGAACGACTACTCCACTTTCTGGCAAATCAACGATAACTATAGTTCTAAGGACTGATGGACTATCATTACGCCATTTATTGACTTTAATTGACCAGTAAGTCCGTGTATAATGACAAGTCTGCGGACTGTTTTTATCTTAATAACACTTTTTGAAGTGTTTGTCAATACTTTTCTGTAAAATTGTTGGTGATTTCGTAGATTTACTTATATTTATGTGAGCTCGTTCAGGTGATATTGTCGTTTACCCTTGTAGCAAACACCGTTAATCTGAGCTTGGATCGTCTATCCCGGAGATCAAGAGGGAGGCAAATGAATAAATAAAGCTGTATAATAATAAGTGCCGAAAACGCATCAATGTAGTGGACGGCAAACTGTTAGGAGAGGATGTAAGTTGTGGGTCCAGAAATGTCGGATTATGCAATCGATTTTGAGCCGGTTGGTAGAATAGGGCAATGTACAGGTGACACGTCATTGTTAACCTGCAGCCATCATCTTGGCGTGGGTATCAATAGTATATGCGGTGGCCAGGGGACATGTCAGTCCTGCAAGATACAGGTGGTGAGTGGGACTGTCTCTAAGCCAGATCGGAGCCAACAAGACGTCTTCTCCTCTACAGAGCTCAAAGACGGCTGGCGTTTGGCCTGTCAAACATACCCTGCCAGCGATTGCACGGTATATGTTCCTCCTGATTCGATGACCACCTCACAGCGTACACAGGTAGAAGGGGTGGAGGTAACGTTCTCCTCTGAACCACCTGTGAGAGGGTATGATATCGAACTGCCAGTTCCTTCGCTATCCGGGCCAGTTGCTGATGGCGATAGTTTGCTGGAGACGTTGAATAGCCGATATCAAATTGGGTGCCGCAGAATCGATATCGATGTTCTGCGAAGTCTTTCGCTGTTACTAAGGTCGGAGAAGTGGAAATGTCAAGTGTCGGTACGCGATGATGAAGTAGTGGCCATTGGTCAACAATCGAGCCTGCAACTGGGTCTGGCCGTTGACGTGGGCACAACCAAGATCGCGGGCTATCTGGTTGACCTTCGCAACGCAAAGACGCTGGCGTCAAGGGGGATCATGAATCCCCAGATCAGTTATGGCGAAGATGTTATCAGCCGCATCAACAATGTCACAAAGTCACCGGATATGGGTATGAAACTGCAAAGAGCGGTTATAGGTGCGCTCAACAGTCTGGCTATTGAGTTGTGTGCTGAGACCAACACCTCTGTTGAGCAAATAGTCGAGGCTGTAGTCGTCGGCAATACGGCCATGCATCATATACTGGCAGGTCTGCCGGTACGGCAACTTGCACAATCACCATTCATTCCCGCAGCAAATATGGCTTTGGATATTAAAGCTCGAGATCTGGGGTTATCTCTTGCGCCCGGTTCCTCTGTTCACCTGTTGCCCAACGTCGCTGGTTTTGTGGGTGCCGACCACGTAGCGATGTTGCTGGCAACAAAGGCATGGCAAGCTCGGGAACTGACAGTAGCACTGGATATTGGAACGAATACCGAGATTTCTTTGATCTCGAATGGTGAGATTACTTCTGTGTCATGTGCTTCAGGCCCTGCATTCGAAGGGTACCACATCGAGCACGGTATGCGGGCTGCAAGTGGAGCTATCGAGCGGGTAAGGATAGCAGACCACGGTATCCAGTACCAAACTGTCGATGACATGCCGCCGGTCGGTATTTGTGGGTCGGGGATAATCGATGCCATAGCTCAGCTCTATTTGGCAGGGGCCATCGACAAAGGCGGCAGAATGAAAGATAGACGAATCGGCATTCGTACTCGAAAAAAGCAACGCGAATTTGTTCTTGCTGGCAAAGAGGGTGGCAGTGAACAGAGCATTGTTGTTACCCAGGGTGATGTACGGGAGTTGCAACTTGCCAAGGCGGCTATTCGCAGTGGTATACAGGTACTCCTGGATGCATATAACTTCTCTGAAGAAGATATCACGAGGGTAATAATTGCCGGCGCATTTGGCACGTACATCGATATTTCCAGCGCTATTGCCATTGGCATGCTCCCTGCTCTACCCCTGGAACGATTTCGACAGGTTGGCAATGCTGCCGGCACCGGTGCCAGGCTTGCTCTTATCTCACTAAGCGAACGATCGCAAGCCGCCTCTATCGCCTCACGGCTGCAGTATATCGAATTGGCCAGCTCCCCTCATTTCACCAGGACCTTTGTTCAATCAGGGTACCTTGGCAGGTATAGAATCAGGAATGGGGAGCGTCTTGAAATCGATTAGAGCATCCGGGGAACTGACCGCACATACGTAATGCTGTGTCTGCACAATGTATCGGATACCTGAACCGTATGCTAATCGATGACTAATTTACGTGTGCTCTATACTACTGTGGTTGCAGCTAATGATCTTCAGCGGGTCCAGCAGAACCACCGTATCAGGGTCATTCATTGTCTCCCAGGTAAGCCTTTCATGAGGTAGAGATGTGGGGATCCAGGCAATAGATAGATGCAGATGAGGGGCTATCGTCACTTTCTTGTTTCGGGTATCTGCAATGGTAGCGACCACATCCCCTTCACTCAAAAATTTCCCCTCGTGAGCTTCGTTATGCGGTGTAGTGTGTGCATAAACTGAGTACAGTTGTTTGCCATCGCCATGATGAATGCCATGGCGTACGAATACAGATTTGCCTAGAAGGTCGTCATCGATTTTAACGATTTCCCCATCGTACATCACCGGGATTTGTGTTCTCTCATCAAGGTTATGGACTTGCCCGTATTCATCTCCGTACATGCATATGTCCAAACCTTCATGCGGTCTCTCGCGGCTTTTTTCATCACCCCACCATCTCATGGTAGCGCCGAACAGCATCCCCGGATGAAAAGCCCACCTGGCAAACTTTGATCTGTCCAGGCCATTACACGTAACCAGGCGTTCACTGAACCCTGATGGCGGTACTACGCTGTCTGCAATCAGTGGAACTTCAAGATACATCTGTTGAACCGTAATTCCGTGCTTTATAAAAACCTCGTGCTCTACGTAGCGACCCGTTGGTATAAATCCCAGCTTTGTATAGAAATCAAAGGCGGTGCTTCTGGCCCAGGTCTGAATCCTCCCCTGGCCATTCTCGCGTGCCATCCCGATCAGTTCATTGACCAGAGACGTTCCCACTGAGCGTCCCTGGTGCTGAGGTTCTACCGCTATGTGGTGAATTTCCATTTCACCTCCAGAACCCTGATTGGCCACAAGACCACCGATCATACTGCCTCTATCAACAGCTATAAGCTCGATCTGAGGTTTGCCCAACTCGAATGATTCGCGGACGTTTCGCGGCAGATCAAACGGTTTCCAGAGAACGCTCCATAGTAAATAGTCTAGTTCAGCTTTTTCGCTGGCTGATGTAATATATTTGATGTTCATGTTCTATTCCCAGGGATTTTGAAATCCCCAATTCGCGATCGAATCCCTGTTATTATCCCCACTCATCAAGGGCATTCTATCAGCAGATACGAAATGGGTCAACGATTGAACGATTACGACCATAAGTTATGTCAACTAATCACATCTTGAATTAGTAAAAGCAAGCATTATCGCTCATGGCATTATTCCGAAAATAGACCTTAATTCCGTTCGGCTTGAGGCCTTCGATAAGCTCAGGACAGGCTTGTCGAAGGGCCGTTCATGGTTCGACGGGCTCACCACGAACGGTGCTCATCACTTCTATTTTCATGATTCGATGGTGGGCAACCGCCCATGGGGGGTTTGCCCTGAAAATACGGCATGGGTAGTGGAGGGTCCCCTGACCCGCCATGAATCATCCAGGAAAGTGTTACCCGAGGACTTTCGTCCTTTGTGGTGCCGATGGCAAATCGGCATGGGAGATTGTGAAAGCGGACAAGGCGCAGTGCAG
>JAXHUK010000162.1:0-8502 GCA_034189725.1 Chloroflexota bacterium
GAACACATCACTGTATAGCTTCTACGATTTTTATCCCGTCAAGACCACCTGCATTAGCTAATAGATCCGCAACCGTTGTCTGGCTCACCGGATGAACGAGATCGGGAGCGATCTCGGACAGAGGGGCCAGCACAAAAGCACGTTCGGTCATAAGCTGGTGGGGGATAGTGAGTTCATCTGTCTGGAGGACAATGTTCTCGTAGAACAGGATATCTATGTCTATAAGACGGGGAGCATTACGAAAGCTTGGTTTCCTGCCTAGTTCGGCTTCAACCTGTTTTATGAAATGTAAAAGCTCGAGTGGTTTAAATCGGGTAATTACGGATATGACCATATTGAGGAATAATGGCTGTTCCTCGTAGCCTACAGGCTCAGTCTCATAAACAGAGGATTTCTTCTTGATAATCAGGTTCTGTGACAGACGCTCTATAGCCAGTTTGAGATTCTTCCTCCTATCCCCGAGATTTGATCCCAGACCGAGATACGCCGTAGCTGGCATACCTACCTCAAGGAAATTGATGTCTTCATTCCTGTTCACAGTCGTCCCTTTCTTACAATAGCATCGCTCATCCTGGCAACGCGAACCATCTGTCGTACGTCATGTACCCTTACTATGTCCGCACCATTGGCAATACCGATTGCTACAGATGCTGCTGTACCCTCAAAACGCTGGTCTATGGATAAATCAAGCGTAATCCCAATAAACGACTTGCGTGAGGTGCCGAGAAGGATAGGCAATCCCAGAGACCTCAGTTCCGACAAACGGCGGACAATCTCCAGGTTTTGTTCTACCGTCTTGCCAAAGCCAACGCCGGGATCGATGATAATAGCATTCCAATCGACCCCTGCGTTCAATGCCAGTTGCACGCTGTTTATCAGATCAGCGATAAGTTCAGGGAAGAAATGCTGGAATGAGGCCTCTCTCTGGTTCTGTGTGATAATCAGCGGTATCTTGTTGTCCGCTGCCACGTTTGCCAGCCTCGGGTCGTGCTTCAAACCCCAGACGTCATTGATCATGCTCGCTCCAGCCGCCACTGCTGCTCGCGCCACGTCTGACTTGTAGGTGTCGATACTCACCGGCACGGATAATTCTCCCACCAATCCCTCAATCACCGGTACGACTCGCTTTAACTCGTCTTCAATTGAAACTGGTGTAAAGTTCGGACGAGTAGACTCTCCCCCCACATCGACTATGTCGGCACCCTCGGTAACGAACTGCTTCGCTTGAGCAATGGCAGCATCAACAGTAGACAATCCATCGCCGGAGAATGAATCGGGGGCGACATTAACGATCCCCATTACATAAGTCCGCTGCCCCCATTTGAACTCAACGTTGCCGCAGCGGGTAACTCCGAGGTGACTTTCAGGAACACTATCCATAGTACGACTCACAAACACTTTGATTGCAGCATTGAGCTGTCGGCACTTAACTTGTTCAATTATAGTTGACGTCCGAGTTCCTTGCAATTCGCTCGCAGCATTAGATATTACAATGGGATTGGCTGCCTGAGGTAGGAGCACCCCCCTGTGTCTGCCTCTACCCTGATAAAATAGTGGATTTCCTATGCCCCGTGTAGCGGAAAGCTATTGGCCAGCCACTCGATTTTACTCAGTTGTGTCTTTATGATAAAATTCAAGCTACAAAAATAGAAAATGAGCAGAATCCCAGCGAGGTGACCCAGATGCCAATCTACGAGTACCATTGCAATAATTGTAACCGTAAGGTGGAGATACTGGTTCGAAGTTCTTCCACCAGCCCTAACTGTCCCCGGTGCGGCAGCAACGATCTTAACCGCTTATTCTCTGCTTTTGCTATCCATAGCCGCCAATCGTTCGAATCTGTCTACACCGATGTGATGTCTAATTCCAAAATGAAGGATGCTCTGATGCGGAAGGATCCTGCCGCTCTGGCCGAGTGGAACCGCAGGATGAGCCATACCTCAGATGCATACGTTCCGCCAAACACTGAGGAAATGTATAATGCGATGGATGAACTATACCCCGAGGATGCGGGAGCAGATCAATCGATGGAGTGATCAACGATGCCAATTTATGAGTTCCGCTGCACTAGCTGTCAAAAGAAATCAAGCTTTCTCGTGAGGAGCGTGCATGATTCCCTGGATCCCATATGTCCGGACTGCGGAAGCAATAGCATGGAGCGCTGTCTTTCACGTTTCGCCATTCATAAGTCAACGAAGACAATCCACGAGGAGTCAGGCGATCCCGCGATGTATTCTAACGATCCCCGGTATTACGAGGACCCGCGAAATATCGGGCGGTGGGCTGAGCACAGGCTCAAGGAGATGGGTATAGACATGGATAGCGATGAATACAGCGATACATTTGCCGAGGTCAAGGAAGATATCGCTGCCGCCAGAGAAGGTGAACTACCCAAGATTATTAAGGATCAGCTCTAGAGTTACCTCGATATGCTGCGTATTTTGGACGCCAATCTCAATCGCATCGGAGAGGGATTGCGCCTCCTTGAGGATATAAGCCGTTTCACCCTGAATGATAGCGAACTCAGCAAACAACTGAAGTCCCTGCGCCATGCTCTGTTGCCCAAAGATAGGTCGTTGCAGGGAAAGCTGCTCAATGCACGCCAGGCAGAGCAGGATGTCGGTGCTTTTCTCAACGAAGACGGTGAAGCCCAACGTCCTGATGTAGCCAGCCTGGTCAGAGCCAATTCCCTGAGGATTCAGCAGTCGCTACGTGTCCTGGAAGAGATTACCAAAGTCCCGGGACAGGATTTCGGCCTGGAGTGGGAAACGCTGAAGCACGCCAGATTCACATTGTATGAGCTTGAGAAGACCATCGTGTTGAAACTGAGCCGCCACGACAGGATAAGCAGAATAAGCGGGCTGTATCTAATATTGGATACTCAGGCACTGCGAGGGAAAAATGAGATCGAGGTCGCTCGGCAGTCAATCCAGGGAGGAGCAACGATAATCCAGCTCCGCGATAAAATGCGAACAAAAAGCGAGCTCGTACCCATGGCTCAAGAGCTGAAAAAAATGTGTCAGTTCAACGCCCTTTTTATCGTGAATGATTATCTGGACATCGCTCTTGCCTCTGATGCTGATGGCCTGCACCTGGGGCAGGAAGATTTGCCTCTCCCCGTTGCCCGAAGGTTACTGCCTGCTGATATGATACTAGGGTGCTCCACAGCTACCCTGGAGGAGGCACTCCAGGCTCAAGAGCAAGGCGCAGACTACATCGCTGTGGGTGCGATGTATCCAACACCATCAAAAACGGACATAAGGCTCGCTGGCATCGAGACATTGCGCCAGGTGAAAGAACAGGTATCAGTTCCGGTAGTTGCCATAGGCGGGATAAACGAGGACAATGTCGCTGAGGTCATCAACGCCGGTGCTGACGCTGTTGCTATAATCAGCGCTGTGCTCCATGCTGACGATGTAAATGAAGCAAGCAAACGAATTATTGCGAAAATAGAGGAAAGGTGAAATAAATGACCAAGCCTACTTCGAAACTTGACTCAATCGGTGAAAAAGCATGTTCCCACTTTTCCATAGAGGACGCAGCCCGCGAGAAAGGTCTACGGCTTTCCCGCGACTCCATCCGTTTCAGTGCGAACGCCATCCGTGCTGTTCATCGCGGTGAGTATGATAAAGCAAAGGAGCTTATCAGTTCGTCCCAGGCTAATGTCGAGGAAATGAGTAGTATACTCGCTCAGCACCCCGAGCTTCTCCACGGCGGATTTGTCCATAACGCCCAGAAGGAGTATGCAGAAGCGTGCATTACCCTGGCGTTGGTATCAGGAGAGAATCTGCCTGATCCCGATGAACTCAACATCAGCTACGCTGCGTACCTCAATGGACTTGGGGAGGCAGGAGGAGAGCTAAGACGACATTTACTGGATACTTTAAGGAGCGGCGGCGATATCAAGCGCTGCGAGGCGATACTCGAGGCTATGGACGATATCTACAGCCTTCTGGTCACCATCGACTACCACGACGCCTTGACTGGTGGTTTGAGACGTACTACCGACATGGTGCGTGGCGTCCTCGAAAGAACACGAGGTGATTTCACCATCACCTTGAGGCAGAGTGAACTGGAACGGAAGCTGGAAGAATTCGGCGGCAAAATAAGTAAAACGGTATAAGTCCACAACTGTAAGGGGGGTGACATGGCGATAGAGGTAACGGTTAAGAAAGTAGAACCGATGACTGTGGCATTTATTCCTATGAAGGGCCCCTTTAACCTGATAAGCGAGGCTTTTGGCAAACTAGATGCCTGGATAGGGGAGAAGGGGTATGTTCCGTCGGGACCTCCTGCGGGGATTTATTTCAACGATCCCGGGGAAGTGCCTGCCGAGGAGTTGCTGTGGGAGCTACAATCGCCTATAGCTGGAGATATCGCTCCCAGCAGTCCTGACCAGCGTGGCGTTGGCGTTAAGAAGTTGGATGAGACTGAGGTAGCTTCTGCATTATATAAAGGGCCCTATGAGGGCCTGGGTACTATCTATGGAGAGCTTGTTAATTGGATCATGGGGAATGGTTACGAGATTGCAGGAGCACCCTCGGAGGTGTATGTGAACGATCCCGGGGAAATCCCCCCGGAAGAGTTGCTTACCGAGGTCAGGTTCCCCGTGATGAAGAAATAGAACGCTGGTGCGGAGCTATCCGCAGACAAGCTGTCGGAATACGTCCTATTTTACCTCCTGCCATGTCGAGGCCAATTCTTCGTAATAGGTGTTCAAGGTATGGGAACCAGTGGCAGGGGCGACACCATCGTTTTGCCCGGCAGTGGCAAAGAACTCGATAAGGTCTGATAATTGCCTGTTGAATGGCCGCACCAGTTTGATGGCGAGGTGTACCGTCCAGGGCGGTAGTGAGGTCATCCTCGGTTTCTTCCCGAGAACCGAGAATGCAAGCTCGGCGATTTCTCTCTGACTGTATGCTACAGGCCCCCCGACAGGCACTTCGAGTTCATCTGTCGTAGCTGCGTCAACGCATACCCTGGCGAGGTCTGCACCATGTATTGGATTGATTCTGGTCTCCCCTCTACCGATGAGATAGACCCTGCCCGATTTCGCCATTTGCAGGAATTCAGTCATGTCCGAGAAATAGCCTGTGGGGCGGATAACGGTATAGTTGAGCCCTGAATCCCGCAGATCGCGGACAAAATCTTCGTGGGCTTTAACGATCTCCACATGCTCATACATATGCGCATTGAATACCGACACATAGATGAATTTCTTCACCTGTCCTGTTACGGCTTCGCCCAGAAGGTTTTTGTTCCCTTGATAGTCAACGTCACGAAAGGTTAGCTTGTCCTTCTGTCGCGTGATGCCGATAGAGGAGAACACGATATCGATGTCACTGCAAAGCCCTTGCAGCGTTTCAGGTTTTGTGATTTCACCCACAAACACCTCGTCGGTGAGGTCTTTTACTGCAGGTTCTAAATGGGGGCCGATTTCCGTAAGCTTTCCCGGATTGCGAGCCAGTGCCCGAACCCGGTAGCCACGCTCCTTGAACTCACGCACCACGAATTTCCCAAGGTAACCAGTGGAACCAGCGATGAGAACTCTTTTCACTTTATCCAACTACCTCGATAACAAGTATGCCAGCTTCTGTTTGTTTAGCAGGGTTCGGTTATCGGGATTCTACCGGTCGAGATATGAACAACCACAGGGAGCCAGCACTTCCCCCGGTCTCAGGGGCATGGAATATATCCGCTTTGGCGACTCTACCCTTTGCACTATTCTACCTTACATCGCTATCTTCTGAAAGTTATTTACGGGATGGTCATATACTCCACAAAAAACGCCTGTCAAAATAGCGCTGGGGAACTAGCAGCTACACCTCCTCATGTGTTACTATGCTATGGTGTGTCTGGCAGGTTCTCAGGTCGATAGCGAATTATTGAATCGGAGTGCTGGAGAATCAGGAAAGAGTAAGACCTGAACAGTGCAACATAAGAACGCATACAGGAGCTGTTATGGGTGCTGAGCATGGAATACTGGCATCGATAGAATTTCAGATGGTCTTGCTATTATTCGTCGCCCTGGGAGGCTATCTGATCGCATCTGCGATTAACCAGTCCGCTGTGGTGGGAATAATACTGGCGGGTATAGTAGTTGGCCCCAGTTGGCTGGGCCTGGTGACCTATACCGAATTCGTCTCGAGTCTGGCACACCTCGGGGCTGTTGTTCTGCTGTTTACCGTGGGGCTGCACTTCAAGATCGGAGAGATAGCCAAGCCGAAATATCTGCTGATCGCAGTTCTGGGAATTATCATCCCCTGGATCGCCGGCTATGGGGTTGCGATATTGTGGGGATTCAACATGGCAAGCTCTATTTTTATTGGAACAGCCCTTACAGCGACGAGTATAGCGATCACGGCCAATGTCCTGAAAGAAATGGGTAAGCTGGAGACCGATGCTGCAAAGGCGGTTATCGGCGCTGCCATAATAGACGATATTCTCAGTCTGCTGGCGCTTTCTATTTCAGCGGATGTCGTTGCAGGCGCGCTCTCGGCGTCCTCTATTGCTGTCACTATCGTTAAAGCTGTTGCTTTCCTGGGTATCGGTATTGTCCTGGGAAATATCATCGGGCAGAGAATCATGCTCCGTCTGGATAGGTCACGCCTCATCGGTAAATACCCTGAATTTTTGTTTATCTTTGCCATGATGGTCGCATTCCTGTATGGCATGGTGGCGGAGATTATCGGGCTGTCGGCCATCATAGGTTCATTTTTAGCCGGTGTTTCTCTGGCGCAGGTGAAGCTGCAGCATGCCATGAGTTTTAGCGATGGAGCAGAATACCTGCAGATGATCTTTGCCTCGGTTTTCTTCGTCTCACTGGGGGTGCTTGTTGATATTCACCAGGTTACGCAAGAACTTATATGGTTTATCGTGGTTATTACAGTTGTAGCGACTCTAACCAAGGTCATCGGTTGTGGTCTTCCGGCAAAGTTCACAGGAATGAATTGGAATGATTCCCTGATCGTTGGCTTCGGTATGTCACCGAGGGGAGAGGTCGCAATGATCGTGGCGCTGATAGGGCTCAATCAGAACCTCATAGACCAGGGAACCTACATTGCGCTGGTTCTGATGAGTCTCCTGACTACGATACTCACCCCAATTGTCTTCAGAAACTGGCTGTTCAGAGAAAAAGCGGAGACCTGATGGTGATGCCGGGTCATGACGAAGCCAGGTAGCAGTGCCTGTTAGAAGCTGCACAATGATGAAACACCATCGCCATTCCATTCGACTGCGCGGCTATGATTATTCACAGGACGGCGCATATTTCGTTACTATTTGCGTGCAAGGTCATGAATGCCTGTTAGGGGAAATCGTCGATGGTCAAATGATATTGAATAATGCAGGCAAAATGGTGCGTGAAATCTGGCTGGAAATACCGGAGCATTATCCGGGAGTACAAATAGATGAGTTTACGGTAATGCCCAACCATATTCACGGCATTATCATAGTAACCACCTCCGTAGGGGCAACCCCCAGTGGTTGCCCCGATTATCCGGAGCAGGCAGATGAACTGCCAGGGCAGGCGCGGGGGCCACAGCAAGAGCAGATGGGTGAATCGACAGGGCAGGCGGGTGAATCGAAAGGGCAGGCACGGGGGCCTGCCCCTACGGGGCGGTTGTCGCTGCCTGATGTGGTTCACCGGTTCAAATCACTGACCACCGCACGCTACAGGCATGGCGTTATGCAAAACCATTGGCAGCCATTTTACGGCAAATTGTGGCAACGCAATTACTGGGAGCGTATCGTTCGCAATGAACGTGAACTGAACCTCATTCGACGCTATATCATCGAAAACCCTCTGCGCTGGGAGGTTGATGAAGAAAACCCGGTAAATATCCCTGCAAAGAGATGATAGCTCATACCTGAATCTGGGGGGTGGCAATTACTCTTATTATCGTCGAGTGACGCCGGTCCCGGGTAAAAATAAAGGGGATTCCTCGCCAGGAATCCCCTGTCTTACTCACTGGAGCGGGTGAAGGGATTCGAACCCTCGACTCTTTGCTTGGGAAGCAAATACTCTACCACTGAGTTACACCCGCGAGTTGTCATCATTATAGTCACGGTATCGAATTGTTGTCAATATCTCGAATTGCCACATATAGTGGATCGAAATCGGCTCTGGTACTATCGTATGTCTTCCACGAGCAAGCCGTCTCCCGTTGCTAACGGTAGTGTATTCGGCTATAATCATGGGTGCGGGGCGTAGCGCAGTTAGGTTTAGCGCGCAGCGTTCGGGACGCTGAGGTCGGAGGTTCGAATCCTCTCGCCCCGACTTTTTGTTCGAGATACTGTCTGGCAGTTACACTATCAGGCCAGAGTTTTAGGTGACTTTTTCATCACCCCAATATAACCAGTCGCAAATCGTTCTACTGAATACCTCCAACCCCTCATAGCTTTCTTCGCACGGCCGACATATATTTATTGATCCAGACTCTCTATCAGTTCCCGAAGCTCAGGGAAGAGTTGGTTGAGTATCATGTGGTCCTTGGTCTCCAG
>JAXHUK010000163.1:0-4379 GCA_034189725.1 Chloroflexota bacterium
TTGCCTTTCAAGGTGTTATAGGTAAAACGAAGCGCCGGCGCTTTGACTTTCTTCTTTAGTTTCTTACGTCCTTTTCTGGTTAACTGATTTATGGTAGGCAATAGCACTCCTTATTACATATCGTAGGCGCTAAGCAATGAGTATACTAGAACCCACGCTTCATGTCAAGTGTACTTTTTAATTGTGTTGATGTTATACGAACTGATTTTAATCCGCATGCTTTGAGACAATGCCCATCTATAGAATAATCAACTTCGAATCGACGAGTATCCAGTTCGCACAGAGCAACTCTCATTTTCCCGGAGTACCATGCAGAAACGATACTCCTGTCGATTGAAAAAGTCAGTCACTTCGTGTATATTTCGATAAAGTTCGGGGGGTAACCGTCATGGCGAGCAACTCACTGGCCTCACATGCTAAACCAGTTCTAGAAGCATTTCTTAAACCTTGGTATGAGTCGTTAGAGGAGCCTGAAAACGCACAGGAAACGACACTGGCAAAGCTTCTCCAGGGGTATCAGCAAACCAGATATGGAGAAGAACACGGGGCGAGCGAAATCTCTACCATACAGGAGTTTCGCAAATCGTTTCCCGTACTTACCTTTCGAGAGTTGAGACCTTATCTGGAAACAGTAATGGAAAGCGACTTTCGTGTAATTATTCCCGAGCCGCCGGTGGAGTGGGCGATGACCAGGGGCACCACGGGGCAATCGAAATACGTTCCCCTGACCGCAGCCGATATCGACCAGCGGGTAGCCTGCGGATCTCGTGCTCTTCTAAACTACGTGTACCGCAACGATAGGTATGACATCCTGGAAGGGTGGGACCTGAATCTCAATTTCCCATCGGTAGCCGGCTCGATCACAGTAGCAGGAAAGGATATCCCCTACGGCTATAGCTCCGGTATCTATGCCCGTCATAATGCTCAACGAACCCAATTAAAGATCGTACCCTCACAGGAACATATAGACGCCCTGGGCGGGGGAATTACCCCCAGGGATTGGGAACAACGCTTCGAACTCGCCTACAACGAGGCCAAGGATAAGGATATCACGGTAGTCATCGGAGTCACGCAAACCTTGCTCCAGTTTGCCAGTTACCTCAGAAAAGCGCGGAATGTCTATCCCAAAGACCTGTGGGATATCGATCTCCTGATCTGTACCAGCATCGCAGGGATTCAGACCAAGTACAAGCCAGCACTCCGTGCCCTCTACGGTGATGCTGCTATCTCCGAGATATATGGCGCTACAGAGGGGCTCTATGCGCAGCAACTGGATACAAAGCCCTACGTAGTACCCAACTATGACACCTATTTCTTCGAGGTTATGACCGGCAGAAGTATTAAAATGCTGCACGAACTCCGGCGTTACGAGTACGGTGCTATCATCGTATCGTCCTGCCTGTTTCCACGATACCGCATCGGCGATCTCATCTGGTGCATGGGCAATGGATACTACCGTGTCATCGGAAGAGAACGGCGCTTCCCTCTACTGAGGCATCTCTTTGATACAGCGTTCAGGTAGCTTACTCACGTGGCCTCATCGCCCTTGTAATACCATATAACACTATCGCTGCGCCTACGATGATAATTAACAGCGGCCACCAGTTCTCCAAACCTGCGATGTTGCTGCCCCCGATAGCGATGAGGATAAGGCCAACGAGCAATCTAACGAACACAGGTCTTCTTTGAGTCGGTGAGGCATAGCGGATGATTGCTTCCACAATGAGTACGACGCCAACACCCGCAAGCAAGTATGCCCACCATATTGCCCACGAAATGATATTCATGGATGCAAGAGCCAGAAAAACGCCAACCAGTACGACAATTAAACCAAAGAAAATGCCTGACAACGGATCGCGTTGCCACTTCTCCTCCATCCCCTCTCCTCTGTCTTTTTCGTTATGGTTCTTCTCATCCTTTTCGTCCTTTTCAGAGCGTCTCCTATCTTCTGACATCTGAGCACCCCCTTAGTAATGAGATATGCCAAGACTGTTGACGAGGATTGTACCACGTTTCATTACCATTTGAAACCCTATTGAGTTGCTCGTATCACCACCTCAAAGAGCCGAGAAACTGCTTTGCCGTATATCCCAGCATGTGCCGCCAGACTTTCCTCTTCCAGCTATTCCTGGAGAGGAGTCCTTTAGCCAGTTTTATCGGGTCGGTGTAGTAAGAGATAAAGCACCAGTTATAGAGGGATGTGAGCTGGTTTCGTGAGATGTGCTCTGTAGGCATAACAGCATGGCTCATGTCATAGAGGGAATAATCTAAACTCTCCAGCCAACCATTGGCCCTGGCCTGTTCATAGATGTCCGAACCGGGAAATGGGGTACACATAGTGAATATGGGAAAGTCAGGATCAAGCCATTTCATATAGCGGATTTTGTGATGGATGGATCTGGCATCGTCATCTCTGGTCCCTACAAGCAAGAGACCCTGGGCTACAATGTCGTTCTTCTTGAGCAAGGCAACAGCTTCCTCGACCTGGACACGGCTCAGCTTTTTATTGAATTCTTCGAGTTCGCGGTTCGTCGAAGTTTCCACACCAACCTGCGTCATCAGATTTCCTGCCCTTCGCATCAGGGGCAGGAGTTCCTTATGCTTTATGATAAAATCAGCCCTTCCCTGGTAATACCACGAGATATCGAGTCCCCTGTCTATTATCTCATCGCAGATCCCGCGCATGTGCTCAGCACTTACGTTGAAGCAGTCATCCCCGAACCAAAAGCACTCACGGCCATGTTCTTTGTGCAATAGTTCCATCTCATCGACAACACTCTTAGGCTCTCTGGGGCGCCATGAGCCACCCCAGAAACGCCACTCAGAGCAGAATGTACACTGGAAAGGACAGCCCCTGCTGGAGAGCAGCGTAGCAAACTTGCCAAAGATGGTGAAATGGTATCTCTCCATATGCAAAAGGTGGTAGGCAGGCAGAGGAAGAGTAGTTACATCGACGGGAGGTTGCGGTGGGGTAAGCAAGATTTCGCCATCCTGGCGGAGAGCGATCCCATTCACCTGAGCCAGGTTATCTCCCGTCTCCAGGCATCGTATCAGTTCGATTAGCGTACGTTCACCCTCTCCTCGCACAATGAGGTCGATATCGGAGTGTTGAAGCAGAGTCTCTTCAGGAGTGAAGGTGACATGGGGACCACCGAGAATGGTAACGATCCCACGATCGACCTCTTTAGCGATCTCCATCACTCTGACGGCTTGATCGAAAAACGGGGTCAGCGTTGTAGCGCCAATCACATCAGGACGTCTCTCGTCAATGACTCCACAAAGCTGCGACCAGGATATTCCCTCGGCATTGCAATCCAGTATCTCTACGCCGATGTCATCTTCTTCGAGTACCGCTGCCAGCTGAGCAAGCCCCAGGGGCGGCGAGACGCAATCACCCATCAGCTCCCATGTTTTCTTTGGAGGCTCAACCAGTAGCACGTTCATCGTTGTCACATTATAGACTGCAAATAAAACGCAAGTCCAGTATTGCAGCGGTAAAAAGAGAAATGCAAATGTGGCGTCAATACGATGTAATTCTTATTGACGCCACACCTTATGCTTTTTTAGAGGCCAACCGGCAACTGAAAACGAGTATCTTGCCAGGTCATGCGCCTGCTATGTTAACCCCAGAGGTCTTTCGCTATATCGTCCATGCCAAGCTCCAGTAGCTTCTCCTTGGTTGGTTTACCGGTCTCCCAATCCCAGCCCATGAGTTTGTTGTACTCCTTCACCAAATCGGGCAAATATGGAGCGATGCTCTTTCCCGCTGCCCCTCCATCCGGCGGTGCTTCCAACATCCTGGGAGAGATATCCAGGTCCATCTCCGGTTTGAAACCATGCCGTACGTTGAACGCCCGCTGCACATTTGCTATTCTCTCACCCATTAAGAGTGCCTCATCCGAATCAATAGGCCATCCTGTAAGGGCAGTGTAGGCTTTACTTGTTGTGTCCATGCTACACATACCCATCATACAAACTCCCAAACTATCCTGGAACAGCTTCTTTATCTGCGTCAACCGAGCGGACATAGGTTTCGCCTTTTCATCAAAGCGGTCCTCGAACTCCACACCCAACTCTGGATCCGGTAACAAATCTAAACCCTGAGACTCCCAACGGGGACCACCACCTGATATACAGAGTCCCAGCAATTGACCCCACAGTGCTCTACTATCATGGGCATGGTTCGTTTCTCCCTTGATGTGCACTGCAAACTCTGCAGCTTTTGCGCCTCCGATCTTCTCTGTCCCAGTCTTTAACCCTAGAGCGAGCGTATCACCGACGCCTTCTCTATAGGCAACTCTTCTCAGCAATTCCGCTGCAGCCTTTTCATCACCCCACTTCATCTCTAAACCACCAAGGGATTCCTTGGTAAGGATACC
>JAXHUK010000164.1:0-11692 GCA_034189725.1 Chloroflexota bacterium
GATTAATCTCCTTCAATATGGGGTAGCCCAATCCCAGACGCTCTATAACTCCTGTAGCGAAGTTCTCAACGACCACATCGCTGATCTTGACCAACTCCTTGACCAGTTCTACTGCTCTTGGCTGGGTCAGGTTGAGCGTGCAGCTCTTCTTGCCAAAGTTCAATGAGTTAAATACGGCACTCTTGTTGAGACTGGGCTCAACCTTGCTGTCTCTGAGCTGGGCATACATTCTGAGAAGGTCCGGGCGCCTGTGGCTTTCGATCCTGATTACCTCAGCTCCCAGTACTGCCAACCAGAGTGTAGCCTGGGGGCCAACCTGAATCTGAGTGAAGTCTACAACCCTCATACCCTCTAAAGGGAGCTTGCTCATCTATATCACCCCCGTTTCCCTCATATGCACCAGTTCCTGCTTGGTGTAGCCCAAACGCTGGCAGAGGATTTGCTCGTTATGCTGGCCCAGGAGTGGGGCTGGACGAGGCACGTGCGCCGGGGTTGCGGAAAAATGACAGGGAGTCCCCGGGTACGTAACCTTACCGGTCTCGGGATGGTCGGTTTCTATGAAGAACTCTCGTGCTGCCAGCTGATTAGAATTGAGAACCTCTGCCATGGTGTTGACCGGAGAGCACGGCACATGATTGGACTGAATTGCATGGTGGATATCATCTTGAGTGCGTTCCATGGTCCATTTCAGGAGCAGTGGCTCCAGCATAGCCCAATTGGTAGCGCGAGAGTGAGCGTCTTTGAACATCTCATCATCAGCCCACTCCGGATTACCCATTACCTCTATGAAATCCCGCCACTGGCGCTCGTTTGTACAATAGAGCTGGATATAGCCATCCCTACAGGCAAGAAAGGTGCCAAAACCGGAAAGCCGGGATTGCGACCTTGTTGGGATTATGGTTTCATGGGAATAGGTGGCGATATCACGAGCGATGCCGAATGCCATTGTCTCGTATTCTGAAAGGTCGATGTGTTGCCCCTGGCCAGTGGCTTGGCGACCGAGAACTGCGGATACGGTGATCATTGCTGCGGTCATACCGCTCAGGAAGTGGGATTGGTGTCCCCCTGCTTTCAGTGGTGGTTCTTGTTCAGGGTGTTCAACATCCATTGGAATACCGCGCCCGATACCGCTCATGTGGAAGTTGACCAGATCACAACTCTTGTAATCTCGGTACGGGCCTGTTTGTCCGAATGGCGTAATCGACGTCATGATAAGGCGGGGATTAAGCTGGATAAGCGTCTCATAGCCCAGGCCAAGTTCTTCCAGCACTCCCGGATGACTGCTCTCGACAAGAATGTCGGCCTCTCTGATGAGGTCCTTAAAGATTTGTGCTCCAGGTGTAGTTCTGGGATTTAGCGTTATTCCGAACTTGTTGGTGTTCAAATACAGGAAAAGGCCGCTCTGCTCGGGGTGTGGGGTATCGTTGGGGTATGGTCCTCTTGCTCTGGCGTCATCGCCACTCCCGGGCTCCTCGATTTTAATCACTTCGGCACCGAGGTCGGCCATCAGCTTGGTACAGAAAGGCCCTGTGATAAAATGGGAGTATTCTACCACATTCAACCCCGCGAGTGCCTGCTGTTCCATTGCTCACCTCCTGCTCAATGCGCATCAGGTTTGCGATTTACGCATTATATCATCAGGGTGTTACTGATTCAATGAGGATAACTCTCGCTGCTCCAAAACGTGGTATCTCTATGGATAGATTCGGCTGGTAGCATTAGAGACGAAGACTGTTTGTTAACCGCGAATCCGTGAGGATTTGTGGTTCCTCAAGGTCTCGAAGAGGCGGACCTCTGCCTCGGTGTCGCGCTCACAGTATGCCAGCAGGTTCTCACGCAATGAGTTTCGGCGTTCTGGGGTTGTGTTCGGTGAAATCATTTCTGCATAAGCTACCGAGGCTTGTCCACCATCGCTGATTTCCAGATCGCTGTAGCCTAGATGTGGTACCAGTGCGGGGAGTACTGACTTGAGTGAGAATGAACCGTGGAAATCAGGATGATAGCAGTGGTTGCGGATGAGTTGCAGCAGGTCGACGATACGACCGTCGAGTAGAGCCATGAGTTCCTCGGACAGGTGTGGCAGGGTAACCGCAAGTTCGCGGATGAGCGTTGCTTCGAAGCTGGAATAGACGAGAATCGAGCCACTGTTTCCGAGTGTACGGATGAGGCTTCTGGCAAAGGGCTCGCGGGGGTCATCGAACTCGTCATAGAGAAACTCATCATGCTTGAGCTGACCATCTCTGGTCATAATGTGATTCGACCACTGAAAGGGAATCATTTGATAGGGATGCGTGCCTGTGTAAAGCGGTAGCGCGGGATTGAACGTTTCGAAATCCAGAAAATGAATTGGGTAGCTGAGTTGCCTCAATGCTATGGAAATGTGCGGCTCGATGTAGACACGGTTATTCACGACGCAATCGCGAACTCGTTGCTGAGTCGCATTCAGGAATGGAAAATCCGGAGGGATATGCCGGATGTCATCGATGCCGGCTTCTTCCAGAGACTGTAACAACTCTTGTTTAGCCCTTGGAAGCTGGCTAATATGGTGATCTGGCTCACCATTATGGCAGTGAGTGTAAAATGGGCAGGGGTATGGCTGGGAGCACTGTTTCCTGGCCTTGATGTCCGGTGGCTCCAATTCACATAGAGCGAATTTCATTGTGTCTACGCTTGATGGGATATCGACCTGAAGTCGTTCGACATCTTGTGTAATATCCCGTAAACAGAATAGTTGCTGTAGATCGTAGTTGCCTCCCTGGTAGATATAGTTTTTATCGAGCAGGCCGATATACGCTCGTCTTACAGTAATACCACATCCCCTGATCACGTAGACCTGTATGCTCACATCGGAGAGGTGCTCTTCCTTGGCACGTGTTCCGGACTTGACTTCAATCAGGTCGAATGTATCTCCGTCTACCCGTACCATGATGTCGGTGCGAATCAAGATACCGTCATATTCAAATGCTGCCTCATGGATTGCGGGGACCGTGGAGTCGGATAGTGCCATTCTGGTTGATTCCAGGGCATTATCACTGTGCATGTAGTCATGGGTTATCAGTATGCCACCGGGATAGAGGTCTCTCGCAAGCTTACCAATCTGGATTCCAGAGTCCAGGATCGATTTTTGGGCTTTGCTTAAGGGGTCAGCTAAGTTACGCTGGTAGCACTCGAGATAGAGGCGCTTAAGACATTGCAAGCCAGACATAAAGCGTGACTTGGATAGACGCGGTATGTGTTGCTCTTCGGTTAGATCGTTCACAACCTGGCTTTCTTCTAGGCAATTCGTAACCTATGATGATGGATAATCCCCGGAATGTCAAACTAACAACGGGTATAGTACGTGTCACAGTAACAGGGATTTTAGGGGGGGATGTACAGAATTGTGTGTAATAAAGCCAATAAGCTTGACTTTCGTTAACAAGGGCATTATATTAGCGCCGAAGGGTTGTTGCAGGTTGTGGTTGTTGGGATTAGAAGATGTGCCTGTGCGATAGTCCTTACTTTGTATTTAATAAAGTCTCACATACGGTGTAGAGGTGTACTATGCGAAAAGTGGTCATAATGATAATTGATAGCAATCCGTTTTCTCGAGCAGGTTTGCGACATACGTTGTCGCAACAAAGCACCATTGATATTCTGGACATTCTCGAGTGTGAACCCGGTGAAGATGGTCAGGAAGCTCTGCTACGTATCGCAGAGAGTTCTCCGGATGTTGTGTTGCTTGATATCGATTACCCCTCGACCAGTGGTCTTGATCTGGGGAAAAAAATCACCCGTAACTATCCCGGAACCAAGGTTGTAGTGCTTAGTTCCAATCCTTATGACAATGACGACGAGTTATTTGAGGCTATAAAGACAGGGTCAGTGGCATACCTTAGGAGTAAGCACTGCAATGATGAAGACCTCATTACGACGATACGACAGGCGTCCAATGGTGAGTATCCGATAAATGACATCGTAAACAGCAGGCCAAGGGTAGCTCGACGCGTGCTGCGGCAGTTCCAGGATATTGCATCCATGGGTAGAGCTGTTGAAGAGATTAGCGCTCCGCTTACCCCTAAAGAGATACAGGTTCTTACACTTATAGCTGAAGGCAATTCTAACAAGCAAATTGCCAATATTCTGGGGATTAGCGACCAAACGATCAAGAATCATGTGAGCGCCATACTGCGCAAGATAAATGCTAACTATAGGGCCCATGCTGTGTTCATAGCGATACGCGATGGCTTGATTTCAATTCAACCCAATTCCAATACGCAGTAGTGAAGAGGTATCACAGGAAGAAGTGTCGATAGACACGGACCTAGCAAGGTTGCTGAGAGTGCTGTCGAGTTTCCCCCCGATTTAAATGGAAGAAGCTGGGCACCCACAATAATAAATGAGCACCCAGCTTCTACTCAGGTAATAATGCGATTACATCTACGAAAACGTTAACTTTTACCAATGCGGAACATCTTGGTGCTACATACGGGACAAATGCCTTGCGTTGCTGGTTTGCCATTCTTCATGGTTATTGCCTTGGTATCTTTCATCTCTCTTTTCGCACGGCATTTTACGCAATAAGCTTCCATCAGATTACCTCCTTTTTGATTGGCAAGCATAAACTATTATAGGCTACAATGTCAATAGTTTGCCAGAGATATTACCAATTTTCTATGATGGGCCTGTGTCGTTTCTGTTTGCAGTATGCTTCTTCTCGTATTGAACAGTCTGAAATGAGGCCAACTGCCCCGTGGGATCAGCCTCAACTGAATCCTCGTTGTGGAATACAGCTTGCCTCTGAACACGCTGTGCCGAATAAAGAAAAAACACGCTGGGGTTTTCCAGCCATGCACGAGGGACATTTTACTTCGTCGTCGCTATCGGACATACTTCGTCGGAGTTCGAACCGGTTACCGCACTTCGGGCATTCATATTCATAGATTGGCACCTTCAACCTCCTCCATTTCTGTGAATAGTTGCTCGTGTCTGTGATAAGGAGTAGAGCATGTACGAACTAGTCTATAGTTATAATTTCTCCACGAATTGAATCCTCGATGACAAGGATGCCGCAGGTTTTATGGAGTGCGGGGAGCTTCCCTGTAGCACTACCGGGGTTGAAGAATAGCACTCCGTCTATTACCTCATTAGTAGCTATGTGTGTATGCCCGTAAATGATGGCATTTACATTTTTAAAGCTATCCTTTATTTTCTCATGTATTCCAGTAGGGGCTCCCCAACCATGGATCAGCCCCAGCCTTTTGCCATCTACATCCATCAAATCCTTCTCTGGTAGTTCTGCCCTGATCGCTAGAGGGTCCATGTTACCGAAAACACCTTGAAAATTCCCTAATCCTTTCAGCCCCTCCAGTAATTCAATACCTGTATAGTCACCAAGATGCACTATCAGGTCTACATGCTGTAAGGTGTCTATTAGCTGTGGTGATAGTTGATCTATTCTTGATACATGGGTATCGGAGATCACTCCTATCTTCATTACTTTTGCCCTTCAGTTCTCGTGTCATAGTACGTGCTTTTACAGGAATAATACTCCTGTGTGTAGGTCATGTCAACTTAATGGGGAATTTATTCGTGAGAGAGGGGGCATTGATGGTGAATCTTGGTGTAGTGCTACAATACTATGCACAAATATGCACAGATTACATCATGACAGTTGTGCCGAACATAGCCCTTCATTCCGTTCGCCCTGAGCCCTTCGATACACTCAGACAGGCTCGTCGAAGGGCTGTTCATGGTTCGACAAGCTCATCATTCTATTTTCATGATTCGATGGGGGGCAACCACCCATGGGGATTTCCCTTAAAATAAAGTGGTTATTGCGGCTTTGCAGTTGCTTGCAAACCGAAAAATATTGTGTTATGTTAGGGAAGCTTTACCATGCTCGTTTATTGGTTCAACAAAAACGTGTATGTATTGATAAGATAAGTTAAGTAAGGTATAGGTTCTAGATGATTAGCGGGTTATAGTGTGACACGCTAATCATCTTGGAGGAGTGCGATGGCTGAGGAAATTGTGAGCTTTCTCTCTTCCCTCTCGGTAGAAAAGGGTTTTTCAAATAATACGCTTGATGCCTATCGTAACGATCTCAATCAGTTTGCCAAGTTTGTGCGGGAGCAAGCAGCTGCAGAGGACGGGTCTCAGCCTGGATGGGAAACAGTAGAGCGTTCTTTGCTTTTGAATTATCTGGTTCATCTCAAGGAGAGGAGCTATGCTCCGGCAACGATGGCACGTAAAGTGGCGGCAATGAAGTCTTTTTTCAACTTTCTTGTTGCTGAGGGCATACTGGAGAAGACGCCGGCGGAAGGATTGCCTGGTCCCAAGGTAGGGAAGTCGTTACCCAAAGCGATTTCGGTTAGCGAGGTTGAGAGATTACTGGAGTTGCCGGACAAACTCGATACGCCGGAAGCTAAGCGGGATAAGGCGATGTTGGAGCTCCTGTATGCTACCGGGATGAGGGTCACTGAACTGGTGTCACTCAACGTGCGTGATGTCAACCTGCGTGCTGGTTTCGTACGTTGTTTTGGTAAAGGCTCAAAAGAACGTGTGATCCCTATTCACAGTAAGGCAGTTAAAGCGCTCAGGACATATCTTGACGATGGGCGCGTTCGTCTCCTTTCATCCGGTAGTGAGCAAGCCCTGTTTCTCAATCGCAGAGGGCAGCGGCTAACCAGGCAGGGTTTCTGGTTGATACTGAAGGGCTATGCCAAGAAATCGGGGATCGAAACTGAGATGACTCCCCATGTTTTGCGTCACAGCATAGCGACGCATTTGCTCAACAGCGGCAAGATGAATCTCAGAGAGCTTCAGGAATTATTGGGACATGCTAATATCTCTACTACTCAGATTTATACCCATCTCTCCGTCGAGCGCATGCGCCGAGCGTATGATAGCGCTCATCCCAGGGCAGAGTGAATACTCCACCTGATACAAAGCTATCCTCACAACGGAAAGTTGTTCCTGCAGTGGAATTGCAACTGGTATAACATCACATTTGAGATTGTATGTATGGGCTTGTGTCTTTCATCTGGAGGTACCATGATTGTTTCCGTAATTGGCGGTAGTCGATGTAATCGACGGGATGCCAAGCTTGCTGAAGAAGTAGGAGTGGAGTTAGGGAGTCGTGGCGTGATAGTAGTCTGCGGTGGATTGGCTGGCGTAATGGCTGCTGTCTGCAAGGGAGCGCGCTCGGTAGGAGGAACAACTGTAGGTATCATTCCCGGAAGCAAACGTGAGGATGCCAATCCTTATGTAGATATACCGATTGTTACTACTATCGGAGAGGCGAGAAATGTAATTGTGGTGTGTTCAGGCCAGGCAGTAATTGCAATCGGTGGAGAGTATGGCACTCTCTCGGAGATTGCTTATGCCCGGCGTAACAAAATTCCCGTTGTTGCGTTGAATACCTGGACGCTCTCAAAGGATGGGAAACAGGATAACTCGATAATTATCGCGCGAGATGCTAAAGATGCTGTAGACAAGGCTTTAGCTGCTATTGAGGATAAGAGGGAGATAAAATGAACACTATCAAGCAAATCCATGGGCGGCAGATACTTGACTCCAGAGGTAATCCCACAGTAGAGGTGGATGTCAAGCTGGCGGATGGGACTGTGGGCCAGGCTGCTGTGCCCTCTGGGGCAAGTACAGGTAGCCATGAGGCAGTGGAGTTGCGTGACGGTGATTCTACCCGGTTCCAGGGAAAAGGCGTTCTGAAGGCGCTTTTTAATATCCGCGAAACAATTGCACCCGCACTATTTGGAATGTCTGCACTTGACCAGATGGCAATCGATCAGCGAATGATAGAGCTCGATGGTACGCCAAATAAGGGGAAATTAGGAGCCAATGCGATACTGGGGGTATCGCTGGCGGTGGCTCATGCTGCTGCTAATTCCCGGGGGATGCCGCTTTATCGCTATCTGGGTGGGGAAGGCGCTTGTATTTTGCCAGTGCCCATGATGAATATTCTCAATGGTGGCAGGCATGCTGAAGACTCGGTTGACCTGCAGGAGTTTATGGTGATGCCTGTGGGTGCGAGCAGCTTCAGTCACGCGTTACAAATAGGCGCTGAGGTTTACCAGTCGCTGAAGAATGTACTCAAAGGCAGGGGGGCGAGTACCTCTGTGGGGGATGAGGGGGGCTTTGCCCCCAAGCTTGCTACGAATCGGGAGGCGGTGGAGGTGATCCTGGACGCTATAGAGGCGGCAGGTTATCGGCCCGGTGAGCAGTGCTTTATCGCCCTTGATCCTGCTTCAAGTGAGTTTTACGAAAACGGTAAATATGTTCTGGCAAAGGAAGGTTCATCCTTTAGCAGCGCTGAGATGGTTGATTATTATGCTGGGCTGGTTTCCGAGTTTCCTATTGTAAGCATCGAGGATGGTATGGCGGAGGATGACTGGGAGGGCTGGAAGTTGCTCAGTGAGAAGATAGGCGGTAAGGTTCAGCTTGTCGGTGATGACCTCTACACTACGAACAAAGAGCGGCTCAATCGCGGCATCGCCGGGAGGTCGTCGAACTCGATCTTGATTAAACTCAATCAGATCGGAACACTCTTTGAGACACTGGAGGTCATCGAGATAGCGAAAAAAGCGGGGTGGACATCGGTGATCAGCCATCGCTCTGGCGAGACCGAGGATGTTACCATCGCCGACCTCGCAGTGGCCACGAACGCAGGGCAGATCAAATCAGGAGCGCCGTGCCGTTCTGAGAGGGTTGCCAAGTATAATCGCCTGTTGCGCATCGAAGAGGAGTTAGGCGGTAAAGCGCGTTATGCCGGGCGAGAGGCATTTCGTCATCTGGGGAAGTAGCATGTCTGAGACTATCGGCATAACTACCACCGTTCCCATAGAGGTCCTGATGGCGGCTGGTTATATGCCTGTTGACCTCAATAATGTGTTCATCGGCAGCCCTGAGCGAGAGCGCCTGGTGACTCTGGCGGAGAGGGCTGGTTTTCCCCAGAGCTGCTGTACCTGGATCAAGGGCATCTACGGCGTGTGTATGGATTGTGGCATTCAAACCGTCCTTTGCGTCACTAACGGTGATTGCTCCAACACAGTAATGCTCATGGAGGTGCTCAAGCTCAAGGGGCTTGAGGTTTTACCCTTCGCCTATCCCGACCAGCCCGATATTGTCCTTATGCAGGAGGCACTGGAGGGATTGGCGCAGCGAATGGGCACCACCCTGCCTGCGGCGGAGGAGGTCAGGGACGAGCTTGCGGAGGCAAGACAACTCGCCCTGGAGCTTGATGAACTCACCTGGAGTGATGGGGTGATGAGCGGCCTGGAGAATCACCTGTCGCTGGTCACTGCCTCCGATTTCGGTGGGGATCATCGGGAATACCAACGTCATCTGGGCGAATTACTGGCTCAGGCGCGAAACAGGGAGCCTTATCCCAATGACACTCTTCGTCTGGCATACATCGGTGTGCCGCCGGTGTTTCCTGAGGAATTCTACACTTATATTGAGCGCAACGGGGCCAGGGTGGTGTTTAATGAAGTGCAGCGCCAGTTCGCCATGCCAGATCCAGGTGACTCACTCGCTGAACAGTATTGCAACTATACATATCCCTACTCCATAGTTGGCCGCGTTCACGATATCCTTTCTCAATTGCGTCAGCGGCGAGTAGATGGCGTTATTCATTATGTTCAAGCGTTCTGTCATCGGGGAATAGGTGACATAATCTTTCGTGATGCTATCGATGTACCCATGCTGACGTTGGAGGGTAACGCCGATTTCGTACTCAATCAGCACGTGAGAACGCGGATTGAGGCTTTCATAGATATGCTGAAAAGGAGGGCAGTGGTAAAGAATAAGGTATCGTCAGGCGGGTTCTAAGTATCCCGCAATGCTCATTAGACGCATATGCCAGATACCCGGCGGCCGCAGCGTTCTTGACAGAGGCGTTTGAATCTGGGATATTTGGTAGTATTGAGGCTGCACATTCATTAATCTAAATTTGAAGTATTAGGAGGTTTCAAGATGGCAACCAGGGTAGGAATCAATGGATTCGGTCGGATTGGCAGGCAGGTACTCAAGGGGATGCTGGAAAATCATCCGGGTGAGCTTGAGGTAGTGGCGGTAAATGATTTGACCAATACGGAGACCAATGCTCATCTGTTCAAATATGACAGCAATTATGGTCGCTATCCAGGTAAGGTGGAGACTACCGAGGACTCGATCATCATCGATGGGAAAACAGTAAAGGTCATAGCAGAGCGAGACCCGGCGAAGATTCCCTGGAAGGATTTCGGCATTGAGATAGTAGTTGAGTCAACGGGTCTGTTCACTGCAAAATCCAAAGCTGCTGGCCACCTTCAGGGTGGTGCGAAGAAGGTGATCATCACCGCGCCAGCGAAGGAGGAGGACATCACCGTTGTCCTTGGTGTCAACGAGGGAAGCTATGATCCGGCAAATCACCATGTTATTTCCAATGCCTCCTGTACTACCAACTGCGTTGCTCCTGTTGTCAAGGTTCTTCATGACGTTTTTGGGGTAAGTAAGGGATTGATGTCCACTATTCACGCTTATACCAACGATCAGGTGATTCTGGACACGGTGCACAGCGACCTGCGCCGTGCTCGAGCGGCAGGATTGAGCATTATCCCCACCACCACCGGTGCTGCCAAAGCGGTTACCCAGGTCATTCCCGATCTGGCAGGTCGGATACATGGGCTGGCGTTCAGAGTTCCCACCTCTACGGTATCAGTGGTTGATTTCGTGGCTGATTTGAATAAAGAGGTAACGATTGACGAGGTCAATAAAGCGTTGCATACTGCCGCTAACGGTGCATTGAAAGGGATACTCGAGGTCTGCGATGAGCCTCTGGTCAGCATCGACTTCAAGGCCAATCCCGCAAGCTCTATCGTGGATACCATGAGCACTATGGTTATCGGTGGTAATATGGTCAAGGTGCTGAGCTGGTATGATAATGAGTGGGCTTACAGTTGCCGCGTCGGGGACCTGGCGGTTTATATTGCCAAAAAGGGTCTTTGAAGTTATTATTTGACAGGTAAATTAGTGTTGGGGGCGTTCAATTGAACGCCCCCATAGCTTGGTTGCTGTATCAATGATATCTATAGAACCGGGATATATCTCTCTATGTCGCTCCGGTGAATTGAAGCGCCGTGCCGAGGCGCTCGAAGCACGATTAGCCTCATGTGACATCTGTCCCAGGGAGTGCGGAGTCAACCGCCTGGAGGGTGAGCATGGTTTCTGCCATTCGGCGTATCTCCCTATAGTATGTACAATCTGCGCTCATCAGGGAGAGGAACCTGCGATTTCGGGCAACCGGGGATCAGGGACGGTGTTCTTTGGCAATTGTAACATGAGGTGCGTATATTGCCAGAACTACCAGATAAGCCAGGACTGGGAAAAGCAGAAATCCCGGGAGATGGATTTTCGCAAGCTGGCTGAAGGTATGGTATATCTTCAGGATGAGCTGGGATGTCACAATATCAACTTTGTCTCACCCTCGCACTTTGTGCCCCAGTTGGTGCGAGCAGTTCTGGAGGCAGTGTCTATGGGGCTGAGGGTGCCACTGGTCTACAACAGTAACGGATACGATTCCCTCGCTACACTGAGAGAGCTTGAGGGGATTATAGATGTGTACCTGCCCGATTTACGGTATGCATCCGATATATGGGCACAGAGATTGTCACAGGCCCCTGAATATGTGGTATGTGCTCGTAGTGCCATTAAA
>JAXHUK010000165.1:0-15483 GCA_034189725.1 Chloroflexota bacterium
GACAGGCCGGCCCATGTCAAACGCGAAAAACTCACCCCGGGAGAGGCAGTCAAGGCGATCCTCAAGACAGGGGGTCTGCCAGTCCTCGCTCACCCAGCGGATATCCCAGACCTGGAATCATTTGTTTCGGAATTGAAACGTGCCGGTATCATGGGTATCGAGATTTATTACCCACATTACAGACAGAACACTATAGCTCGGCTACAAGCAGTTGCCAATAAGTATGATCTTATCGCTACCGGAGGCAGTGATTATCATGGGCCGCATCTCTCCGTTGGCGATGACATTGGCAGCATAGAAATACCCACGGAGGTTATAGAGCAATTCGTCTCGCTGATTCATGGTCATCGGTGTTAGAAAATCCCTGCGCTCAAAGAAGAATATGTGAGGAAGGCTTTCACCCCGAAATCTTGACCGTTAGTTAAAAAAGGTAGAGTATATGAATAACTGTAGCTCCTTCATTGATAATGTGCCGCAAACCATGAATACATCAGAGGTTTCGTAAAGAGGCGAGAAACCAACGAGGCATTGGTTATTCTGAACAACTACCATAACATGTTTATATACTTCATAAAAAGGATGGTGGTGCCATGGTGCTCGATTCAAAAGAAATCCAACAAATTATCCCCCACCGCTGGCCCTTTCTCCTCGTAGACAGAATCATCGATCTGCAACCAGGGAAAGGGGCAGTGGGAATCAAGAACATCTCGTATGGAGAGATCTTCTTCCAGGGTCATTTCCCGGACTATCCTATTTTCCCAGGGGTGCTTATCATTGAAGCCCTGGCTCAAGTCGGTGCGGTGGCAGTTCTGAGCATGCCCGAGCATAAGGGCAAGATCGTTCTCTTCGCTGGAGTCGATGGCTTTCGCTTCCGAGAACCCGTATATCCCGGAGACAATCTGCGTTTAGAGGTAGAACTTACCAAAATGCGCGGCTCCATAGGCAAGGGTACGGGGAAGGCTACTGTCGAAGGAAAAACAGCCGCTGAAGGCGAATTGACGTTCGCTATAGCCAAGTCCAACCAAAATCCCAGCGAGTGATACGAATGAAATGTGCTATCCACCCCGGGACCGAAACAGACCTCAAGTGTGGAAAATGTGAGCAGCCTATCTGTCCCAAGTGCCTGGTACAAACACCGGTAGGCGCTCGCTGCCCTACATGTGCCGCTGTGAAACGGCTACCGACCTTTGATGTCCCGGCAAAATTATACGCAAGGGCTATCGTTGTCGGCGTGCTCACTGCATCGGTACTGGGGGCTATCTGGCCGTTTATACCGCTTGGGGGCTTTTTGGTGATACTTATCGGTGCTGGCATTGGCTACGTTATTGGTGAAATAATAAGCCGCGCCGTCAATCGCAAGTGCAGCCCTGGTCTCCAGGTGATTGCTGGTGTAAGCGTGGGCATAAGCTACCTGATACGGGGCCTTATTATTATGCCAAGCTTTGGCTTTTTGGTAGCTTCCCTTCTCAACATATCTGGTCTGCTTGCGCTTGTCATCGGTGTAACCATTGCCGTAGGCCGACTGCGATTCAATTGACATATCAATGTCATTGTGCTATTCTCTCGTAGGAGTGGTACAAATCCACACAAACTTTCTTCTTTCTTTAGGGAGTTTGTAATGTTTTCTATTTTTATTATTATTCAATGTTTGAAGGGGAAAGGTAGGTCCCTTCATGCGAACAGCAATCCTCATACGTACTCTCGTTGCATTAATCCTCGGCATTGGGGGGTGGAGGGTCGGCATCCTAGTCGCTGGAAACAACGATGCTACCAGTGAACTAGCCTGGATTTTGTCTCTTTCCATCGGCGGTATCGTGGTGGGATTTTTGCTCGCCCCCTATATAGCTGTGCGTCCCTGGAACTGGACAAGGGGATATCTGCGTGTGATTCCTCTCAATAGTCTGGTTGCAGCAGCCATTGGGTTATCATTCGCCCTGGTCATTACAGCCTTGCTCACCCTGCCCCTGTCTATGCTTCCAGGTCTGTGGGGCCAGATTACCCCTCTGGCCACTGCTATCCTGCTGACCATCATATTCATACCCATCATGGTATTACAAGGGACTGCTGTACTCCGTTTATTCTCCAGTTCCCCAAATCCAGCAGTACCGTCAACATTAAGCAGCGAGTTCCTTATCCTGGACACTAACGCAATCATTGATGGCAGAATCGCCGATATAATTCAGACAGGATTCATACATGGAACCTTACTCGTTCCCAGATTCGTACTTGATGAATTACGCCATATCGCTGACTCTCCCGATTCATTGCGACGCAACCGGGGAAGAAGGGGGCTGGAGATGTTGGCCCAATTGCAGAAAGGGTCAGATGTTCCGGTTCAGATATCCGACATAGACTTCGACGATCTGGTCGACGTCGACTCAAAGCTGGTAATGCTGGCTAAAACAATGCGTTGTTCTATTGTGAGCAACGACCTCAACCTTAACCGCGTAGCCGTGCTGCAGGGAATAAAGGTGCTCAACATCAATGAACTGGCAAATGCCGTTAAGCCTGTAGTGCTTCCCGGCGAGGACCTGGATATACACATCGTTCAGGAAGGGAAAGAAGCGGGGCAAGGCATCGGCTTCCTTGACGATGGCACCATGGTCGTCATTGAGGGAGGCCGTCGCTTTCTCAACGCTGATCTCACCATCACTATTACACGGGTGTTGCAGACTGCGGGAGGCCGAATGATATTCGCCCAACCCAAGGAAACCAGCAATGAACGAAACAGGCACTAGAGCTGGTGCTATCATCGTTGCTGCCGGCAGTAGCACCCGTATGATGGGTGATGACAAAATATTCGCTCCGCTGGGGCAAGAATCTTTGCTGGCAAAGGTAGTGAACGTCTTTCAGAACTGCACCTCGATTGACGAAATTGTCATTGTTCTGGCTACAAACAACCTGGAGCGAGGACGCAGGTTAGTGCACGAATATAACTGGACCAAGGTCACGGCGGTTTGTGCTGGCGGCGTCAGGCGTCAGGATTCAGTAAGACAGGGACTGGGTAATCTCCACAACTGTGATTGGGTGGTGATACATGACGGCGCCCGACCTTGCATTAGTGCAGATATTATCGAACGTGGGCTTACTACTGCCCAGAGAAGCGGCGCTGCAATAGCCGCTGTCCCGGTGAAAGATACGATCAAGATTGTCTCTCCTCTCCATGTCATCGAACAGACGCCGCTACGCGAACGTATGTGGCTAGCACAAACACCGCAGGTTTTCCGCTATGACCTGATTGTAGAAGCGTATAACCAGATAGATGCCGATGTTACCGACGACGCTTCCCTTGTGGAACGATTAGGGTATAGTGTCGATGTCTACATGGGATCTTATCAGAACATCAAAGTAACCACCCCTGAGGACCTGGCTATCGCTGAAATCTTTGTGAGCAATAGAGAAAAGGCGTAATCCACTTCAAATGAGTATGCGTATCGGTATCGGCTTCGATGCCCACAGGCTAATCACAGGACGCCTCTTAGTTCTCGGAGGAGTAGAGATACCTTTCGAACAGGGGCTTCAAGGCTGGAGCGATGCTGATGTCGTGATACACGCCATAATTGATGCCCTGCTCGGTGCCGCCGCCCTGGGAGATATCGGAAGCCACTTTCCTCCCCGCGATAGTAAATACAAAGATATCTCCAGCGTCGTTCTCCTCAGACATACCTCTGATTTACTTAGAGAACAGGGCTGGCGCATTGGCAATATCGATGCTACAATTATAGCTGAGCGCCCGTACTTACATCCCTTTGTTGACCAGATGAGGCATAACATAAGCCAGGCCTTATCCATCGACAAAAGCCAGGTAGGAATGAAAGCTACTACTACCGAAGGCATGGGATTCACCGGAAGAGCCGAGGGTATCGCTGCGTGCGCCACAGCTTTGCTGGAAGGCGAGCATCATCCCGAAGTGGACACAGA
Source organism: Chloroflexota bacterium (assembly GCA_034189725.1). Lineage (GTDB taxonomy): Bacteria > Chloroflexota > Dehalococcoidia > SZUA-161 > SZUA-161 > JAXHUK01. Next base: position 3,922 of record JAXHUK010000165.1, read on the forward strand.
CATCCAGACAGGGTGAACGATTGAAAGGGCTTAACGTGGTCTCTTTGAGCCCACACCCAACGGTGCTGGCGATAATCAATCGGCAGGATAGATTGGCAGGATCATGACATTATGTCATTCTGAGTACTTCGTTCCTCAGCACAGGCTCCACAAAGAATCTGTGCTTATGTGCTTGAATAGCTTCTTCGGTTGCGGAGTTTACACCAAGCGAAGCCGAGGGGCTCCCTCAGAATGACATACAACTTTTCATCGATGATAAAGATATACAATACCCTTTCAGGGCAAAAAGAGGACTTTATTCCCCAGGATGATACCGTTAAGATGTACGTCTGCGGGGTCACTCCCTACGCCCCCTGCCACCTCGGCCATGCTATGAGCTATATTGTCTTCGACACAATCAGGCGGTATCTCGAATTTCGCGGTTATACCGTGAAGTACGTACAGAACTTCACGGACATTGACGATAAGATTATTGCACAAGCGAACGAGCAGGGCATCGCATCTCGCGAATTGGCAGACGGATTTATCGACCAGTATTTCACCGATATGGACGCTCTCAATATACGACGAGCCGATGTCTATCCCAGGGCTACCCAGGAAATACCGAAGATCATCGAGGTCATCGAAGGCCTGATACAAAAAGGGCATGCTTATCATGTCAACGGCGATGTCTACTTTCGAGTAACGAGCGATTCCGACTACGGCAAGCTCAGTCACCGCACTCTGGAAGGGATGATGGCCGGGGCTCGTATTGAAGTGAGTGATGCAAAGGAGCACCCACTTGATTTCACATTGTGGAAGGCAACCAAGCCCGGTGAACCGCAGTGGCAAAGCCCCTGGGGCTTGGGACGGCCAGGCTGGCACATCGAATGCAGTGCTATGTCGCTCAAATACCTCGGTGAAACGCTGGACATCCATGGTGGCGGGCAAGACCTCATATTTCCCCATCATGAGAATGAGATAGCACAAACCGAGTGTTTCACATCAACCAGGCCGTTCGTACGATACTGGTTACACAATGGGCTGATGCAGCTTGGCGAGGACAAGATGAGCAAATCCTCGGGCAAGATCGTAGCGATCAAGCAAGTGCTTGAGAACTACAGCGCCGATGCGCTCAGACTCTGGGTTCTCAGTTCCCATTACCGCAGCCCTATCACGTACTCCGAACAGGTTTTCTCATCAACGGTAAAGGGCCTGGAAAGACTACGGCGTGCTGCCACCACTGAGAGTGACGAAGCTGCACCCTCTTTCATCAACGCCCAACCCTATCGAGATCAGTTCATTGAGGCAATGGATGATGATTTTAGTACTCCACAGGCTACAGCGATCCTGTTTGACCTCGCCCGGGAGATAAATCGAGGACACGATGAAAAACTCGGGGTTAGCGAAGCTCAGAGAACACTCCTGGAGCTCACAAGAGTACTGGGTTTGACCCTGAGGGAAGCAGCAACACCACAACTGTTATCACAACCTTTCTTAAAGCTTATAACGAAATACGGCCTTGATGCAACGGAATGTTCAGCGGAAGAGGAAGAACATCGCAGTATTGCCTGTATCGAGCTATTGATCGACAAGCGAGTCAATTTGCGGAATGCGAAGAACTGGCAACTCGCCGATGACATCAGAAACGACCTGAAAGAACTCGGAATTCTGCTTGAGGATGCCAGCACCGGAACTACATGGAAATATCAAACGTCTTAAAAATAGAGGCAAACTTATTTATACTTCGCAGTACACATTGAGATCGCACCCTAACTATGCTACCAGGCGAAGACAATTGTACAGGTATGTTGCGTACCGGTATTCATTAAAATACATGATATTATATGCAAATTGTTGCATACCGTAGTATCAAGGGACTTGACAAACTTATGAGAAAGTGGTAGAACTTAAGCAGTCCGTAAAATGCCAATGGACTTTCCGGTCTTTTAAATGTAATATATTGGAATTTTTAGTCCGTAGTCCATACATATAGGAAGTGCGTATAGTAATATAAGTAATAAAAATGTGTGAACGTACAGCAAACGTCATGTATGCTTCATTTTATCCTAGAAAGCAGTACTTTTGTAACAGGTTATTGTAGTCCATTTTCCCTTACAAAAGGCTTGACAATAGGGATAAAAGGCGTTTACAATGAATCGAAATATCTAGTTTGGGAAAATATAGGTTCCAAGGGGGTGATTGCATGGAATGAAAATCACAACTAAAGTAGGAAGTGGTACCTAGGGCAATGTATTAATTCGCCCACGAAAGGAGAGAATAGATGAAGAATAAGTATCCGAATATTGTGCGAGTGCTAGTGGCGCTGGCTATGGTAATAAGTCTGGTAGCAGTGATCGCAGCGCCAGTGGGTGCTCAGTCTGTAGATGCTGTGGTCCTAAGTCCAAACAAGGCAAGCGTTACAGCAGGCTACACGGTCACGATTACCACAACTCTACCCCTCAACGCTGGGGATTCTATTACGTTGGAATTCCCTGAAGAGGTCACGCTACCATCGGTGATAGATGATGACTATGCATTGGTCGATGGCAAGCCAGTGACCGCGAACCCCAGTGTAGATCAAGCCGAAGACACGGTGACAATCACGCTGGCCAGCGCCGTTGCTGCTGGCACATTCGATGTGGCATTGTCACAGGGTGCTGGAATCAAGAACCCCTCGATAGCAAAGAAAACAACAGCAGATGACCCAACCGTAACTAGCCCTTACGAAATAGATGTGTCAACGAGCGTCGAGGGTCCTATTGGCGCGCGTGAGTTCATGATTATCCCCACCTACAAGCTTAGCAAGTCCTCGGGCACCTATAGTGACATGATCACCGTAACTGGCGTAGGCTGGCCAAAAAATTCCGCTATGCTCGTGCTCGGTGGTGTGGGCGGCTCAGGCATGACCGAGGATGATGGTACATTCTCGATCATGTGCTTGGCAAAAGAGAGCGCGGCGGTGAACTGCATCGACGGTGAAGGTCACGGCACGCCCACCTCGTCAAACAATTATTGGACGACCGTAGTGGAGCCAACGTTCACCCTGAAGGCGAAAGTGGAAGTAAGCCCCACCAGCGGCAACGTGGGCAGCAAGATAACGGTTAAGGGCTATGACTTCACTCCTGGCGAGCAGATCAATATCAACGGTATTACTATGGGAGGCCAGAACTGGGGACCCGCCGTTGCGGTAGACTTGGCATCGCTAGACGGCCGTGGCGCAAATGACGACTTCGAGATCGAGCTGGATTGTCTCCATACCATTAAGAGGAGCCAGACCATACAGGTGATAGACAGCGCTGGTAAATCGGCAAGCACATCGTTCTTTATCAACGCTCCCACCTTGACGGTATCGCCGCCCAACGCATCGCCTACCAGTTGGGTAACCATCACCGGGCAGTACTTTGCTGCAGGCGATAAGATTCCGGTTAATAACTCCTTTGGTGCAGGTGGCCAATTCGGAGGTATCTGGATGGGACTGCCGGATCCCGGTGCTGCGAGTTGGAACAGGACAGCAATCGACATCGATGCGTCGGGGACGTGGACGGTAAGCATCAAAGTGCCCCTTGAGGCAGCAGAAGGCTCATATGAATTAATCGGTTGGTCAGAGAAAGGCACGACGGGCAAAGCGCTATTTGTCGTTGGAGAGCGAGCCCTGTCGTTACAGCCATCATCCGGCCCCATAGGAACCAAGGTAACAATAACCGGTTCCGATATGACTGAGGGCAGCGAGATACCTCTGAACAAACTCACCTTTGCTGGCATCGGCTGGAACGATGATGATGCAGCCGACATCGACTCACAGGGCAACATTGAGCCAATTACTCTTGAGGTACCCAAGAATGTTCCAACAGGGCCAAACAAGGTAAAAGCCGAGGATAAAGGCCCTGATGGCAAATTTGGTAATGCTGCAGATGATGCAGACAACATCGCTTCAGAAGGCAGCTTTGAGGTCACTCAGCCAACGATGGCTGTTACCCCGACCAAGGGTTACCGAGGTGATACGATCTCCCTGAGTGGCGCCGGATGGGTGCCAGGTGCGCGGGGATTGGTAACCGTCGAGTTTGGTGGTGACGTCATGCTGGTGACAACACCCAATTCAGAGGGTAAGTTTAGCGCTCAGTTCGTTATACCCTCAGACGCTGATGACAGTGAGCTCATTAGTGCCGACGACTCATTTGGCAACAAGGCTCGCGATATAACGTTCTTGCTGGATGATCCAGAGCTTATGGTAAATCCTGAGTCAGGACCTGTAGGAACTGAGGCACTGCTTACTGGAAAAGGATTCCAGCCTCGGACTGGTGTGGCCGAACTGAAGATCGGCGGCGCAACCATACTACCAACATCGCCATTAATTACAGACCAGTTAGGTGCGTTTACGTACACGTTCACCGTGCCTGGCCTGGCTGAGGAAGCCCAGACGATAGAGACCGAGATTGGTGACGACACCGCAACAACGTTCTTCACCATCACCGAGGCTCCAGACACTGTAGAATCAGCTACATCAAGCATAGCAGATCAGCTTGTACGCGTATGGGGCTACAATGCAGTGGATGGATGGCAGATGTACGACCCCGCTGATACGATCGGCAGCGACCTCGACGGCCTCATTGACGGCAGAGGTTACTGGATGAAAGTGTCAGAGGAATGCACTCTGGTTTACCTTGGCAAATCAATAAACCTGGATTCAGGTTGGAACCTAATAGGCTGGTAAAGAGGGCAAAGCGGGTTTCCAAGGGGGGAGTTAAACACCCCCCTTGGGGGACCACTTAAATTAGGAGGGAAAATAGATTATGACCAAAGTGAAGATACTGGTTTCGCTCGTAGTGGTAGCGCTGCTCCTCTTCCCAGCTTTGGCTTTTGCTCAAGGAGACATGCCGCAGATGCCGTGCCGATTCTACGGAACGGTGCAGATAGACGGCGCGAATGTAGCTGATGGTACTGTCATAACAGCCACGGTAGAAGGGGATTCATACACTGCTACCACTCCCGCGGTATATGGAGCTTCAACATATTCGTTGGAGATAGCACCTCCGGCGGGAACTCAATATGACGAAGGTGCAACAATAACCTTCATGATCGGCAGTACCAGCGCTGAGCAAACAAGCTCGTTCGAAGCCGGCGGCAATGTCGAGCTGGACCTCAGCAGCGGTGAAGCACCAGCCAATGGTGGAACCGGCGGGGGTATAACCAACGTCGTAGTTAACACTCTTGCTACTGGGGCAAGTGCTACTGCAGATTACAACGCAACAACTGGCGTGCTCACGCTGGGAATACCAGCAGGAGAGGCCGGAGCTGATGGAATAGACGGCGTCGATGGCGCGGATGGCGCTGCCGGCCCGGCAGGGAAAGATGCTCCGGGGGGAATCGTATTACCAATAATAGCGCTTATTGTCGCTGTCATCGCAGTCATCATGGCGATGATGAGCATGCGGCGCAGGGTATAGTCGCATTTGACTGGAAATCATGTAATAAAAACCGCCCGCCGGAGATGACGGGCGGTTTTTTGTTCCTTAGGTGTTAATTGCTGGTTCTGTCAAGCCGCTCCTGCTGAAAAGCAATTGACGTTGACGCTAATCTTGTTTTTATGTTAAACTCAAATTAACTATATACAGGGACGAGTACCCTTAGAGAATCTGGAGGTGTAGTATGAGGGTTGGAGTTATTGGCATTGGTCAGGCCGGTGGCAGAATCGCAGATGTCCTGACATACCACAGTCTATGGGGTAACCATCAAGGCATTGTCCCTTTCGCTCTGGCTGTCAATTCAGCGCAAGCTGACCTCATGGGGTTGAAGACAATTCAGAAAAAGGATAGACTCCTTGTTGGACAAACCGTGGTGAAGGGCCACGGCGTAGGATTGAATCGCAAGGTGGGAGAAAAGGTTATCAAACACGGGTTGCATTCAATCATGCACGCGGTCACAGAGAAAGGTATCCACCACATAGATGCATTCTTCGTGATAGCGGGACTTGGAGGTGGCACAGGTTCCGGCGGAGCACCGGTGGTTGTTTCCAAGCTGCGGCAGGTTTATGAGGAGCCGATTTACTTCATTGGCATTCTCCCCAGTGAGGATGAGGGGAAACTGATGGCAATGAATACGATTGAATGCCTTCAAGAAATAGATGGCTTGGTCAATGGCATCCTGCTTTTTGATAACGATGTCTGGAAAAAAGAGGGGAGCCCACTTGAAACAAGTTACCAGACGATGAACTACGAGTTGGTGAAACCGTTGCCTCTCATGCTGGGTGCTGGTGAATCACAAAACGATAGGGTGGGGATAAAGGTCGTCGACGCATCCGATATCATGAACTCCTGGGAAGGATTCAGCTATATTGGATACTCCGAGATGAAGGCCAAAAATGTGCGCGACAAATTGCGTTTCTTCAAGAAACGAACTTCTATAGAGCAACTCAGCCCCGCCATGAGGTGCTATACAGCCGTGAGAAATGCCGCCACTCTGAGACTGACCGGGGAGTGCGATATAAATAAAGCCAGGAAGGCATTGATGATTATCGCAGGGCCACCAGATGAACTCAACATGGAGGGTTTCTCCCATGCCAAGAGCTGGTTGGAAAACTCTATAGCGACTTCAGAGGTCAGAGGGGGAGATTGCCCCATGCGTGGTTGGGATTCAGTGGCTGGATTAGTTTTGCTTTCCGGATTCACCGACATCCCGAGGCTGGGAGTAAGCGTTAATAATGTGAAACCTCCGGCAAATTTGAGGACTCCTGCAAGTATAGATATGTCAGCGAATCTCAGAGTCCCTGCCTTCGATGTCGAGTAACTGTTTGTAGGCCAATCGAGCTATGACGGGCTAACGAGTGTGATTAACAACATGCTTCATATTAAAAAGGTCTGGTGGGTCCCCATAGCGATCTGCATAGTCGTCGGTATCTTGACATTTATACCGATCGATCTTGCTGAAGATGGGAGATATTTACCCTATCAGTCCTTGATTCCGTTAGCTCCTGTAAGCTCCGTACTCTTCTGGATAGCAGGGCTCCTCTTCTATCTCCTTGGCAGATGGTTCACGAGGAGACCCCTCAAATCACCTCATCAGCGATAGGTAGGGCAACATAAGAGAAAAGTGCCAGCTGGAGAAACAAGACTGCCACTCTATTTATAATCAAGCACTGTTACGCTTGTTTCAGCAGGCAATGTCGATTTACTTATTGTAAGTTTTGGCTGAGATGTGGTCTCAATGAGCCCCATCTCTTTGAGAAAGGGCTCTAACGGCGCAAGGTCCCTGCTCACAGCCTCCGTTTTGAAGTGCATCGGCAGTACCACCTTAGGTTGAAGTAGACTTATAGTTTCGACTGCCGCTGATGTTCCTATGGTACTCCCCCCACCGACGGGTATCATCAAAACATCGACATTGCTCATCTGCTCAATTTGTTCTGTATCAGGTTTGTGCCCCAGATCACCCAGATGGCATATCCTCACATCCTCTATCTGGATCACATAGACAATGTTCTCACCCAGCTTTTCCCCTTTTTCGCTATCGTGAAATGTGGCGATACCATTGATAAACACGTTGGAAATCTCATACTCACCGGGCCTCCGAATAATCCTGGGATTACCATCGATACCATCCGTAAAGCTATGAGACGGATGTCCATGGCTTACGGTAACAATGCTCGCGGTAAGCTTTCTCATAGGGTAGCCCAGGGCTTTCTCAAAAGGGTCCGTTATAATAATCGCCTCTTTCCCCCGTATCCTGAAGCACGAGTGCCCCATCCAGATGATTTCCATGTTATACAACCTCCAGTAGAGAAAAAACTACACGGGCTAGTTCTTTCTCTGTCTCGATTCTCTATTATTTATTTCTCCCCGTCATCCAACTCACACCGAATAGAAGTACAATGCAGACCGCAAAACCAAGTAATTCTAAATATGCAACTCCCAACAACCGCACCACCAGTGCCGTGCCCCCTCCTCCAATAATTGCTGATAGTGCCCCGATCGAGTTCACCTTGAGTTTATCTTTATAAAAACCAGCTATAACAGGAACTACAACTCCACTGGTAAAAACAGTGTATGCCAGAAACAGAGAGCTAATAATTCCCTTTAATTCTAGAGCAACTACTACCGAAAGTACACCTATAACAACCACCGCGACTCTTGATACCAGAAGGGTTTTGCGCTCGCCCATGTCAGGTGCCAGTCGTTTATACACGTCTTGAGTCACTATAGTGCTTGTCGTGAGCAAGGTAGTATCCGCAGAGGACATTATTGCAGCAAGCAGGGCTGCCATCACCAGACCTGTCACACCAACGGGTAAGATATGCTCAATTACCATCGGAAAAGCCTGCTCCGAGCTAATGGCAGGAAACAAAACCCGCGCGCCCATCCCAATAAGAACGATAACGAAAGCAACGAGAATAGCAACGCCACCGGCCCAGAGGGCCGATGAACGGGCTACGTTCTCATCCCGGGCACAGAATAGTCGAGCGTAGATATCTGGGCCTACTACATACGTCGACCCTGTCAAGACAAGAAATACAATCAAATCATACCATCCAAAACCGATGCTCACAGGGAACGAAACGTAGTCTGAGGGCAGGGATGCGGTTAATCCACCGATGCCACCGACACGACTCAGTACCAGTCCCAGGCTTACCAGAATACCGATGATCAATATACCGAACTGGATAACGTCAGTACGGATTATGGAATACTGGCCTCCGAGGACAGTATACAGGACAAATATGGCAGCCGTCGTAACCATCAACAGCGATTGGTCATAAGGGAGAATAACGCTGAGAATCTTGCCGGCAGCGACTATCTGCCCAGCAATGACAGCGATCCAGGCAATAACAATGAGAATAGAAGTTGCCAGGCCTGCCCGACTATCATATTGTTTCTCTACCAACTCTGGGAGTGTGTACAGCCCGAATCTCCTCACTCTGCGAGCGAGGAAAAACCCCAGGACGAATAGGCCAATCGCCCCGACCAGAAGCCACCAGGCACCAGACAGCCCTCTGCTGTATCCCAGCCCCGCCATCCCTACTACCGCAGAAGCCCCGATAAAGGTAGCGCAGAGCGACCCGAGTATCAGCAATGTCGTGCCGCTGCGATTGGCTACAAAGAAACCATCGCTGCTGGATGCTTTTCTTTTCCTGTAGACGTAAAAGCCTACAGCTATCATGCAGATAAAATAAAGGACGATGATTGCGAGGTCTAACAATTACTCTTTTCCTTGCCCGAAACTGCCAGGTGCTACTAACGCCAGTTACACTACAGTAGCACCCCACTCCAGTACCATAGCCGCCCAGCTAAGCCCGCTGCCGAATCCCACAAGCACTATACGATCACCTTCCTTAATTCGCCCTTCTTCCACTGCTTCACATATAGCGATAGGAATTGAGGCCGCTGAGGTATTACCATACCGATCCATGTTGATAAAGAATTTTTCCAGGGGAATGTCGAGGTGTTTTGCAGCGGTTTTAATGATTCGTGTATTAGCCTGATGGGGAATAATGAGGTCGATATCAAATAGCTCGAGGTTGGCAGCAGCTACTACCTCTTTGGTAGCCTGGCAGATGACGTTAACTGCGAATTTGAATACTTCGGGCCCCTTCATTGAAAGAACACAACGCCCGTCACTGATACCACAAGGTGCCGGGGCACTAATAAGATCTGCGCCTGAACCATCATTGCCCAGGATAAAGTTGAAGTTGCCTGATTCTGAATCGCTGGCCTGTACTACTACTGCCCCAGCCCCGTCACCGAAGAGAATACAGGTGTTGCGATCGTGCCAATCTAAAATCCGCGAATATACTTCACTGCCTACCACCAGGATAGCATCATATGTGCCAGCTGCAACAAACTGGCATGCTATCGACAGAGCGTAAATGAAGCCACTACATGCAGCATTGAGGTCAAAAGCTGCTGCATTCTTTGCATCCAGACTCCCCTGTACCACAGAAGCACAAGCGGGAAAAATGCACTCAGGCGTAGATGTCGCCGCTATGATCAGATCAATTGAATCCGGTGTAAGCCCAGCTACCTCCAGGGCTTTCCTTGACGCCTGTACCGCCATCGTCGACGCTGTCTCATCGGCGCCAGCAATCCTTCGTTCCTTGATCCCGGTGCGAGTCGTTATCCATGAGTCCGAGGTATCGACAATACATTCCAGATCCTGGTTAGTCAGCACCCTCTCAGGTAAATATTTTCCCCAACCTGTTACCTTTGCATACTGTGCCACAGAGGATCCTCTCCCTCACGCTCGTCAAAACGCTAGTATATCAAACCTGACACACGAGGTCAAACGACTTGACAAAGTTCAGCGTGAAGTGATACAGTTAAAGGGTGATTAGCACTCTCAGCCTAAGAGTGCTAATGCGGAGGTTGAGTATGCTCACACAGAGAAAAGAGTACATACTCAGCATAATCATAGCTGAGTATATCCATACTGGGTTACCCGTTAGCTCCGATACAGTAGCCCGCAAAGGGCTGGGGGTGAGTTCGGCTACCATTCGTAATGATATGAATGAACTGGAAGAGTTCGGTTATTTGTCTCAGCCGCATACCTCAGCAGGTCGCATCCCGTCAGACAAGGGATACCGTCACTATATCGGGTCGCTTATGGGTGATGCCAGACTATCGCTGGCCGATCAGTTCATGATCCGACACCAATTCCATCAGGTTAGGCGCGAGGTTGAACAATGGACACATCTCGCTGCAGCCATATTATCAAGCATGGTACACAATGTAGCGATCGTTACCCTCCCAAAACCGTATGAACCACGACTCAAGCATGTGGAGCTGGTTTCGCTACAGGAATTCCTGGCTCTACTTATTCTGATACTCAAGGAAGCACGACTAAAACAGCACGTATTGACACTGGAGAATGCCACCACACAGGAGGAGCTAAGCACCATCGCCCAGAAAATTAACTCCGCCTTCAGTGGCCTGAACAGCTCCGAAATATCCACGAATGACATGCAATTTTCCGTCACGGAAGAGCAGATAGTGAAGTCCGTGATACAGTTGTTACAAAGCGAGGAAGAGGAACCCTATGAAGATCCCTATATCGATGGACTGCGACACATACTCAATCAGCCTGAATTCTCGTCCAACAACAAGCTGGCAGCAGTCATTGAGTTATTTGAACAAAAGAGATTACTAAAATCGCTCCTACCGCAAGTATTAACCGAAGACGGAGTTCAAGTATTCATTGGGGGGGAAAACGAACAGGACATAATGCGCGACTTCAGCGTCATTATTAGCAAATATGGCATACCCGGCGAGGTCAGTGGAGCCATCGGCGTAATAGGGCCAACAAGAATACAATACAACCGCGCCATACCTACTGTTTACTTCTTGTCATCGGTTATGAGTGAACTGTTAAGTGAACTATATAGATAGATTTCGAGTTCATACTACTAGCAGCGCTGAATGTTCAACTTGATATTTTAAACTACAGATCTGAACATCAGCGCCTTGAACGCACAACACTGGTCAGGATTTAGAAGATATTAGAGGGGGTGATGCTGCTTGGTTAACGATAAGCCGGAATCATTATCTGATCAAGAATCAGTCGGCCCTCTGCTCCCTGAGGAACCAGAGGACTTTGAAT
>JAXHUK010000166.1:0-20101 GCA_034189725.1 Chloroflexota bacterium
AAAAGGGAAAGACAATATTCCTCTGTTCGATCACTTGAACAACCGTTAATGAGCGGTTTCGAGGGTACACGAGATCGCTTTTCTCTCGGAGATCGATGCAGCCGGGCTGCCATTCTCAGAAGCACTGCCTCACTGATACCTAACGTGTCAGCCAACTTCCCCAAATAGAATTCTCGCTGCACCTCATCTTCTAACTCTGCGATCAGAGGTAGTATTTGCTCACTAGCGGATGATTTTCCCTCCGGACGCGTCAGGTCTAGCTTTGACGATACCGCTGCTATAAGGTGGTCAATTAGCGGCAAAGCCTGATCAACTAACTGTTGCCATAGCTGAGGGTCTTCTCTAATGAGAGCATCAGGGTCTTTTCCTTCAGGTAAGGAAATCACCTTGATCTCAGAACGTAGTTTAGAGGCGGTTCCCATCAGGGTAGGCAATGTCAGCAGTTCCCGATCTGAAGAGCGGCGAGCAATATCGATACCACGCATGGTGGCTGCACTACCAGCCGTATCAGGGTCGAGGGCAAAAACCAAACTCCTTGTTAAACCTTTAAGCATAGTTACTTGTCTCTCAGTAAGCGCAGTTCCCATCGAAGCTACCACATTAGCAGTGCTATACTGGTGGGCAGCCAGGACATCCATATAACCTTCAACAATAACTGCGAATCCTTGTTCTCGAATTGCTCTCTGGGCGCGGTCGATACCGTAAAGTATACCACTCTTATCAAATATCGGCGTTTTCGGTGAGTTCAGATACTTGGGCATCGAATTGTCCAGAGCACGGGCGCCAAAACCAAGCACCTTCCCTTTACTGTCTCGGATGGGGAACATCAACCGCTGCCGGAATAGACCGTATAGCTTTCCTTCCTTTTTGCTCAGTAATCCCGCTGCTAAAAGCTCGTCTTCACTAAAACCTTGTCTTTTAAGATGTCTCTTCAGTTCGTCGTTGGGGCAGAAGCCTAATTGGAAATCGACAACAGTCTTTTTGTCGAGACCACGTCTGTGAACATAAGCACGTGCCACCTCTGCGGCTGATTCATTAAGAAGCATAGCATGATAGTACTCTGCTGCCGCCTCATTAACCTGGTACAGCCGGTCTGTGAGTTTGACTTCTGCGACGTCTTTCTTCCGATCCAGCGAAATGCCTGCTTTCTCCGCCAGTATCATGAGCGCGTCGTTGAAGTCCCCCCCTTCCTTTTTCATCACCAGAGAGAGAATATCTCCCCCAGCACCACATCCAAAGCATTTCCAGGTTTGCCTATCCGGGAAAACGAAGAAGGAAGGAGTCTTTTCTTCATGAAACGGACAAAGCCCCTTAAAGTTACGCCCTGCCTTTTCCAGCTTGACATAACTGCTAGCGGTGTCCACGATATCCAATCGTTGCTTTATTTCGTCAACAGTGCCCATACTTACTACTCTGCTATTGGGGCCTTACCATGCCCAGTTCTTCAGCTATCCTTAGTGCATAGTTGTCTGTCATGCCAGCAATATAATCTACGACTCCACGTTCCCTGTCGTTGCAGGCAATAGCGATGTATTCACCGGGAAGGTGATCGGGATTCTCCATAAAATGGTGATAAAGACATTGTATGATTTGCTTCGCCCTCTCGGTATCAGACTCTACTGCTTGGGCTTCGTAGACGTTCTGGAAGAGGAACTCACGCAAACTGTTAGCTGCTCTCAAGACTTCTGTACTCATGGTGATAGTTGGTGACGCACCATCAATTAGGCCTGTGGCTTCCCATGATTGATCAATGATGTCGCATACCATTGTATTGATTCGAGCGGAGTTTGATTCACCGAGAACAGCAATCGCTGACTGTGGCAAATCGCTTTCAGTGATAAGTTCAGCTCTCATAGCATCGCTGATATCATGGTTGATGTAAGCTACGGAATCTGCCAATCGGCATATCTGAGCCTCCAACGTACTTGGAACATCCCCACTATAATGCAAGATATCTTGTCTGCTCTTGGAGTGTTTTAGTATACCCTCTCTCACCTCCCAGGTTAGATTAAGGCCCTTGCCGTCATTTTCCAGTGACTCGACGATCCGCAAGCTTTGTGTATTGTGACTGAATTCTCGAGAACAGAGAGCATTGAGCACCTCTTCTCCTACGTGACCGAATGGGGTATGACCAAGATCATGTCCCAGAGAGATAGCTTCTGCAAGGTCCTCATTCAGGTTTAAAGCACGGGCAATAGAACGCGCGATTTGGGATACCTCTAACGTATGCGTAAGCCGGGTAACATAGTGATCACCTAAGGGAGCGATAAATACTTGAGTCTTGTGCTTGAGACGGCGAAATGCTTTTGAGTACGTGATCCGGTCACGATCCCTTTGAAACTCAGTGCGCATTGCTGACGGGGTTTCATCTGTCACTCTACCCCGGGTCCATCGGCTTTTCGTCGCATAGGGCGACAAGCTCTCTTCCCTCTCCTCCAGCCGCTGACGGATGTCACTATGTATCATAGGATCCTTAGCCAGTAGAGTAGGTTTTAGCTAATCTGTCCTCCGCAGCAGCGATGATCTGCCTTGTTTCATCTATCCTGTCCCTATTCACCGATATTGATGTTATTCCCCACTCTACAAACTTTTCCGTTAGCTCAGGATAAACCGATGGTGCCTGCCCGCAGACAGAGCAGGTAACACCACGTGCCGCTGCTGCTTTGATAACTTTCTCGATAGCCGCGAGCACTGCCTCGTTTCGTTCATCGAAATCATCAGCAAGCTTCTCGCTATCTCTGTCAATACCCATTATCAGCTGGGTTAGATCATTCGAACCGATAGACACACCATCGATACCAACATTGAGGAATTTATCGATGAGGAAGACTGTTGAGGGCACCTCGACCATCATCCATAACTTGAAATCACGAGACCTGCGCAATCCTTCGGCGGCCAGTATATCTTTAATTGCAGATAGTTCAGCTACAGTGCGCACGAAGGGAATCATAAGCCAAAGGTTTTTATAGCTTCGCCTGACCCTCTTTACTGCCTCTATTTCCAGCTTGAAGATATCGAGCTCTTTGATATAGCGAGAGCATCCCCTGTAGCCAAGCATGGGATTCTCCTCATATTCCTCGTACTCTTGACCTCCTTTGAGGTTTCTGTATTCATTCGTTTTCAAGTCAGTTGCTCGATAGACAACAGGTCGCGGGGCAAATGCGCTGGTGAAGGTTGTGAGGCCTTGAGCGAGGGCAGATGTGAACTCTTCGCCTCTTCCTTCTTTTAGCATGTATCTCGGATGTTCTCCTATTTGAGCAATCATGAACTCAGCTCGGAGAAGACCGACACCATCAATGTTCTGAACTGCTACAGTTTCAGCCAATTCAGGCTCCGCAAGGTTGACATAAAGCTTGGTGTGGGTTTTTATCGTTTTGTCATAGTGGGTGGTAGGGGAATTGACGACCTTAGCAATAACCTTACCTGCATAGACCCTTCCCTTTGATCCATCTACAGTAACCTCTTGCCCCGGATTCAGCACTTTAGTAGCCTCACCGGTGCCCACGGTGCATGGAACGCCCAACTCTCGACTGACAATAGCGGCATGGCATGTTCTGCCACCACGATCGGTAACGATGCCCGCTGCCTTTTTCATAGCGGGGACAAAATCTGGTGTTGTCATTTCAGCCACGAGAATACTGCCCTTACTGACCTCGTCTATCCGCGAAGGATCTAAAATGATTTTCACATTACCGAATCCAAGGCCGGGGCTAGCTGGTGATCCTGTTAAAAGAACGGTTGCATGAGACAGTTCCGCTTGCTCCTCATTACTGACGTTTTTCAGAGTAGTCACCGGACGAGATTGCACAATGTATAGCACGCCATCTGCTTTAGCCCACTCTATGTCCTGGGGGAATTTGTAAAGTGCTTCAATCTTTGTCCCAAGTTTAGCTAAAGTGATGATCTCGCTGTCTCTCAATTTTTGTTTTCTTTGAACGGCTGCTGATACGGGAAGTCGCACATTAGTTTCCTCGATTATCTTATGAACTCCAGGTCTTTTTACCAGTTGCCATTCCTGATTCGCAATTTGTTTGTCTTCAATTGTGAAATCATCTTTGCTGACCAGGTAGAGATCAGGGGTAACTTCACCGGAAACAATAGCCTCTCCTAAACCATAAATGGCCTCGATAGTGATCTTGTTATCATTTGTCAGCGGTTCTACTGTAAACATAACGCCAGATGTCTCTGACTGGACCATTCTTTGGACTGGTACTGCAATTCCTACTCTAACATGTTCAATACCCTTTTCGTTCCGATAAAAAATCGCCCGAGATTCAAACAATGAAGCCCAGCACTTCTGTACAGCGATTAAAACGTCGTCCTCATCTTGAATGTTGAGGAATGTGCTTTGCTGGCCGGCGAATGATGCATCAGGGAGATCTTCTGACGTTGCCGAAGATCGTACCGCTACCAACCCCCCCAACTTTTTATATGCTTCCTTTATTTCATTGGAAATATGTACAGGCATTACTGCCTTTATCATCGCATCTTTAATTTGTGATGATACCTGACTAAGCTGCTCACTGTTGTCAGTGTCAAGGGGTTCCAGACTATCTTTAATTTGCTGATGTAATCCTGTTTCCTCAAGAAAGTGAAAATAGCTCTCGGTGGTGATAATGAACCCTGGAGGCACCGGGATTGCTGCTTTAGTAAGTTCCCCCAGATTTGCTCCTTTTCCTCCAACAAGATCAATATCATTCTTGCCAACCTCGTTGAACCAAACGAGATTCTTTCGCTTACCTGTCATTATTAACCACCTTTAGCTTTTTTAGCTTACAATCCCCTTATTGTAACATTATACACTATTCTATGGTTGTTTTGAGTATACTCCCAGTATCATTGCTGACTATTCTTCATCAAATTCAGATGGGATAATTAGCAATTATAGTTCATCATTATGACATTATGACTGATTATCGGGAAATTACAAAGATTCTGGTCTATTTTCCCTGCGTAACCTTGCTCCAGTCACCCCAAACGATGGTATCGGTATTGCTGACTATGCCTTTTTCACCAGCCAACTCCCTGATCTTCAGCAGGGACATGTTGGGGTCATCCGTAAGTAGCATCCACTCATCTCCTGACGGGATCCAGTATGGAGAAGTAATTCGCATTACCTTGCAATCTTTTTTGTTCAGATAGATACCATATTTATCGTTTTTCATTATGTACCTCCTGTTTACTTGTTTTATTGAATGTGTGTAACGCGGCTACTACTTCATTGATAACCTCATCTGGAGTAGATGCGCCAGCAGTAATTCCGATATGGTTGTGGCCTCTAAGCCATGAATAGTCAATCCCCAGAGCATTCTCAATATGATATGTGGTAACGCCAGCATTCGTGCAAATCTCGGCGAGATGTCGGGTGTTTGCGCTATCCTGGCCTCCAATTACAAATACCAGATCGACTTTCTCCGCTAACTCCAGGGCTGCTGCCTGGTGTTTACGCGTGGCGTCACATATTGTATTGAAAATGCGTACTTCTGTGAACCGGTGAAGTTCGCTGGAGACAATTTGTGCTGCGAATTCGGCAAATCGCTCCTGATTCTGAGTAGTCTGGCATAGAATCCCCAGACGCTTGGGTAAAATATCAAACTGTGGTACAGTCAAACAAGCGCTTGCATTGGTGCCAGCCCAACCAAGTACTCCTCGAACTTCAGAATGACCTGCATCTCCATACACGAGAACCCAGTATCCTGCCTTTCCAAGTCGTTGAGCCACTGCTTGAGCTTTATGCACAAAGGGACACGTGGTGTCAATAACTTCCAAGTCACGGGATTCTATCATAGCCTTTGATTCAGGGCTGATACCATGAGACGTGATTGCTACTATTCCATGTTGTAGCTCATCAAGGTGTGTTACTGCTCCGATTCCATATCCAGCAAGTCTATCTACAACTTGCTTATTATGGACGAGAGGCCCCAGGGTTTGAATTGGGCCTCGTTCCTGTGCTGCCCTCTCCACGAGCTTGATCGCTCGTCTTACACCAAAACAAAATCCCATATCGGAGGCTTTTTCAATCTTCACTATCTGTACCTGAGTTGTTTTTATCGTTATATATACCCCGGTAGCTCTCGGGAATGAGTTCGGCAATGCGCTCCAATATCATATCTGAGTGTTTCATTAAGCCAGTGCGATTCGGTTTATACTCATCTTTAGGTAACATGAAGGGTTGCCCTATTCTGACTACGATTTTCGGTCGGCGTAAGATGTATCCGATACCGTTAACTTTCTCACTACCGGTGATGCCTATGGGAACAATAGGAGCACCAGAGCGGGCGGCTATAAGTGAGGCTCCAGGTTGCATTGCCTGCAGTTGACCATTCAGACTTCTCCTTCCCTCCGGGAAAATGCCCAGAGCCCGTTCTTTTTGCAGTTGCTCTAATGCACGACGTAACGCTGTTTTATCGAACTGCCCTCGTTTGACGGGGAACGCACCATAAGCCTGGACGATAGTTCTGGACATCCACCTGTGAAACAGGTCATCCTTGGCCATAAAATTGATCCTTCGTGGGACGCTGGCACCTAATAGGGGGGGGTCCATTATATGAAGATGGTTGGCAACGATAATCAATGGCCCTGTTCGAGGAACATTGTCCTTTCCCTCGACTTGCCACCTGGTTGTGAGTATCAGCAGAGCCTTCATTGCAGCCGTGGTGATATCATAGAAGAATGGTGTCATCGATGAGCTTTGATCATGTCAAGTATTTGAGCCAGCACATGCTCTTCATCTATGTCATCAGTTTCGATAACAGTAGCGTCCAGAGCTGGCTGAAGTGGGGATACCGTGCGCTCGCTATCAATACGGTCGCGCATTTCTAAACTGGCCTGGACACTCTCATAATCGGATTGTACTCCGCATTTCACCAATTCTCTGTGTCGGCGGTGTGCCCGCTCTCCGACCGAGGCTGAGAGGAATATCTTCAAATCTGCATCTGGCAGTACCACAGTCCCAATGTCACGTCCTACCATTACCACGTGGTCGTTTTGTGCCAAATCTCGCTGTTGTGCAACCAGTACCTGACGTACACCAGCCACTTTGGAGACCAGCGAAACACCCTTTTCCACTGAATCACTTCGGATATCGTGACTAACGTCGTGTCCGTTGACAATAATGTGGTAGGGTTCGTCGTTTTCTGATGGAATAAGATTTATATCTGTCTCAACTGCCAGCTTAGCTAGAGTTTCCTCATTCGTCAGGTCAATACCAAGCTGGATTGCTTTCCAGGTTAACGCTCTATACATTGCGCCTGTATCAACAAAGCGATATCCTAATCTCTTTGCCAACAGGCTCCCTACAGCATTCTTACCAACTGCACTTGGGCCATCAATGGCAACTGTTTTTGGTGTAAACATATACTGCTACTTAAAGAAAGCCCCAAGAGACTTATTATATCTCAGACCGAGTGTTAGTGCAAATATTACCTTTGCTTACCGAGTCGTATAACAACGATTGATATGCCGAGTACTATCAATATAAGTGTGGAGGATATCAGTACGGTGAAAAGCGAGCTAGTTGTGGTGCCAGCAGGTGTGGACAGAATTGGCGTCGGTGAGGATATCGGGCCCATCGTTGAGGTTGGAACCGGTGTTGGCGTGGTGACAGCAGAAAGCGTTGCGGTGTTCAATGGGGTGTGATAGGCAATAACCACCGGTGTTGCTGTAGCTGTTGGGATTGGTGATGGAATTGGCGTCGATGTGGGTTGCAGGGTTCGTGTTGGCGTCGGCGTCGCTGTTGGAACGGGCAATTCCAATCCATAGCCAGGGGAAGGCACTTCATTATCCCAAAAGTCGCTAGCCTGGTCGGTATCTAAGCCGGCTGGCTGTCGCTCCAGCGAATGCCCTTCAGCTACATCCTGGCAAGATGGCGATAGTACAGAGGAATCGTCGCCATAGGATAAGGCATCGATAGTCTTCCCTGTAGCATCTACAAGAATGAGGCAATCTCCGCTGTTGCTCAATCCATTGCCGATGCTGCCATCCACTATGAAAACGATATTGCCAGTGAAATCAGGGAAAACGTTGTAGAAGTTAGGACTCGCCGCAATCACAATGAATCCCTCAGGAGGAATCAGCAGTTCAGGAATTTGATCAGTCTCGTAGTTGTCAGAGATTGCCCAATTCTTCAGGTCTACTATTCGTCCTGTTGAATTATATAACTCAAACCACTCAAAAGCGGCATCATTGCCGCTCTGAACAGGATCGTAGTGAAGTTCGTTCATTACAATGTCGCCTTCATCAGCAGGGGTGGGGATAGGTGTCGGAGTCGGAGTTGACGTGGGTGTCGGTGTCGGGGTCTCTGTGCACGTGGGAGTCGGGGTAAGTACAGGAGTTGGCGTTAGCGTAGGAATAGGTGGTGTTGTCGGATTCGGCGTAGGGGTTGGAGTATACGTTGTTGTTGGAGTTGGTGTGGGAGTTGGAACTGTCTCAACAAAGCTGAGATCATCAAAATAGGCAAGGGCGGCTGTTTCACCCTGAGATTCCAACACCGCCATGATCCTTGCTGAATGTGCCTCAGGAGGGGCGATAATTTCGTCAGTAAATAGAAAACAGTATGCTGGTTCATTGCCTAAATCTGAGGTAATGATATGGCTAATCTCCGTTCCGAAACCATCCGCACTCTCATACCAGGAAGTTTTTAGATACACCCGAGCATGGGTATCTTCAGTGTCCTTTAAAGCCCAGCCGCTGAGCGTGTATGTCGAACCGGGTGATATAGTAACGACCTGGTATACCAAGCCTGCGCTTTTTTGAGTGACTGCCAGCCTGGCTGCGAATGCTCCTCCCGATTCGGCGTGAATGGGTTCTGTGACCTGAGTGAGGTTGCCATTATATGATTTCCATGAATCGGGGACTCCATTGCTTGCGTTTTCAAACCCACTATTTTGGAGAAGCCCCTTTTGAGCCAGGGAAGGAATGTTATATAGTGTCGTAGTAGTCAAAACCAGTACGAGGATTGCTGGAGCAGCAAATCGGAGGTGCAACTTCATCGCGCTCAGGAATGGCCTGGCTTATCCCAGTTAAGGCATGGCGGATTTATTGGGTCTACTGAACAAAATTCCCGGGGTTAGATATTTCACAAAGCCCTCTGATTCATTGATGGCTTTGTGAAAACACGAGAGAATAAAGCCGTGCGCACTATCTGGGATCATTTCTGTCGAACTTTGTTCTATCTTACTCTGTTTCATAGTGGTGTCAAGCTGTTAGAATGCCAGATTTAGGAGTCCACCTACGACCAGAGATGCAATGATCATGATACCGGTGGCTTTGAGCATATCTCTAAATCCTAGCTCTCGAGCTAGAACCACGAAGCTGGCAATGCAGGGGAAGAACATGGCTAATACAACGCTGCCAACTACCGCCTGTCCTGCGCTTAAATCGAGCGTGCCCAGCATTCCCATTGCCATATCCTTACGAAGAAATCCGACTACCAGCGCGGAAACTGCTTCATCGGGAAGGCCAAATAAGCCGCTTACGACGGGGGCAGCAAATGAAGCAATCCGGTCAAATACACCCAGGGCATAGAGGAGTGTAATAACAAGAATACCAATAAGTACGACAGGCACAGCTTCACGAAGGAAACCATATATACGCATCCAAATCTTGCTGGCCAGGGTTTGTAGTGGAGGCAGTCTATAGGGAGGGATCTCAATCAGTAATTCAGGGCTGAAACCTTTAATTGTAGAATTCAGAATGATTCCCAGGACGATCCAGACCACAAAGAGGGTTCCATAGACCATAATAACGTATTGAATTCCATAGTCTCCTACTAATCCAAAGATCATTGCCTGAAGAGCAGCACAGGGAATCCCGATAGATATTAGTGTCGCAACGATGAATCTCTCCCTCTTGCTTTCAAGAATGCGTGTGGCCATAATAGCGGGCACATTACACCCTAATCCTAGAAGGGTAGGTATTATAGCGTAGCCATGCAATCCTATGCGATGCAGTAAATTATCGAGCAAGACTGCCAATCGAGGGAGATACCCGAGGTCTTCCAAGAATCCTAATACCAGGTAAAACGAAAAAACGTAAGGCAAAACTGCCCCGAAGATGATGAATAGGCCTGTAGTTAGCATCCCAAATGATTGTGTAAAGTCTATCTCACCATTGATCAATTCACCAATTAGCACATCGTGGAGTAATCCTCCTGAACCAAGGGCGTTACTTAACTTCATCATGACTGGAGCCCAGAGCCCCTCAAATAATGGTTCAAATATGTAGCCGATGAGGCCTTCCCCGATGAAGCGTATACCCATAAATGAGAGCAGGAGAATTAACGCAGCAATGAGCAGACCGGGTAATGGTTTTATTGAAGCGTCGCCTAATCGCTCAAGCCACGTGTGGTGGTGACGGGAGATTACCTGCACCTGCTCGATAATCCTGCCAACCAGTGCCCATCTTTCGTCATAGCTGAGGCTTTGCGTTGGGGGCGATGCTGCTTCAGGAATACGGTCAACGAGTTCCTTTATCCCTACCCCGGTCAATGCCACCGTAGGAACCACGGGCACTCTTAACAACTCCTCCAGTTTTGCCACGTCGACTTTTATGCCCTTGTGCTTGGTTTCGTCCCACATGTTTAAAGCTACTACTAAGGGCACATGCCTTTCCAGTAATTCTAGAGTTAAAGAGAGATTCCTCTCAAGATTAGTAGCATCAACTACATCGATAACGACGTCTCCATCTTCAAGCATTCGGGCGGCAACTTCCTCCGCTTTACTTGTTGGTTCCAGTGTATAGGTTCCTGGCACATCAATGATGTCAACTTTTTTTCCTTCCAATTGCATGGACCCTTTGGTGAACTCCACTGTAGAACCTGGATAGTTGGAAGTAACAACCCTCACTCCAGTGAGACGTGAGAATACGACACTCTTTCCCACATTGGGATTGCCCATAAGGAGTATCTTCATTCCTTGTCGACCTCTACCAATATCTTGCTGGAGATACCAAAGCCAAGGGCTATCTGAGTGTTGTCTACCTGGAGTGTTACTGGCCCACGCCTGAACATGGAACTCATCTTCGTTACTTGTTTGCCAGGCCTGATCCCTAAAGCATGGAGGCGTCTGACCAAACCATGTCCTCCTGCGATCTGAATCACATTCCCTGTTTGCCCTGTTTTAAGTTGTGCTACCGTCATTTGTTTCCTGACAGAACCCATATAAATACTCATTTCTGAAATGTTATTTCTCTGTGGTATATTGTTCTCCGGTCATTCTATTCCAGCAATCGGTGCAGTATCCCCTCATAGAAATTTCAGTATCGGTAATGATAAAACCATTTTCTGCCTCGACATGCTGTTTCATTTGCTTGGCTAGTGGACTAGTAAATTCAATGACCTTTCCACAACCCAGGCAAACCAGGTGATGGTGCTCTAAATCAGCTTTCACCTCATAATGATGGTGCTCTTCAGAAAAATGGCGCTCCTCGACCAGTCCCATCTCTTTGAAAAGTTTGAGGTTACGGTAGACTGTAGATAGACTAATAGTTCCCTCACGTTCACGTGCACGGCGATACAGTTCATCGGCATCGAGATGCCCACCGGCCTCAAGAATAAGTTCGAGAAGCAATTTGCGTTGAGTCGTAGTACGTTTCCCCAGGGTACTGTGCTTAAGTTCAATACTTCCCATACTAAGTAACCCCGCTACAAATTGCTAATAATAATCATTAGCAATAATAGTATACAAAAACCCCTCCACTATGTCAATGCAGTAGAACGCGTTTAAAAAAGGTGCTGTGGGTGGATTATTCGAGAACTATATCAAAGGGGCAGCTAATTGCATTTAATGGACATACCAGCTCACACTGAGTACACCATCGATTGCAGATATCGCACCTGCTTGTTCTTTCAACAGTTATAACATTGTTGACTAGAACTAATATATTGCAACGGCATACAGTTACGCACAGGCCACAACCGTCACATTTATCCTGATCTATAAAAGGCATGCAGATTGTAATTACTCCAACAACTTCTTACTATTATAGTAATTGATTCAAATGCAAATTATCTGTGACATTTGTCTCAAGTAGCTACACCGGCCAACTCCTTGAGTGCCTCCTTATCAGTTATTACTACTCGTTGACGATCTAATCGGACGACCCCCTCATCCTCTAGTGATTTGAGTGACCTGCCGATCATCTCGCGTGCAGTGCCTGCCATAGCTGCCATTTCCTGTTGTGTAAGCCGAGGTCGGATTCCCGATTCTTCAGTAGAATGTTCCAGGAGAATCTTGGCAACCCTGTTGATTACATGGCGAAACGATAGGTCTTCCACCAGGGATATCATTAGTCGCGCTCGTTGAGATAGTGCTTTCGTGGCATTTAGAGCTATCTGAGGATAGTCACGCAGTATAGTATCGAGAGCATCGCTTCTTATCCCGTACAGGGTGGCTGTCCCCATAGCCCGGGCACTGATCGGATTTGAGCCACCATCGAGTGCGGGGATATCGTTTATAGCTTCCCCAGGCCTGACGAGATAGAGGATCTGTTCTTTGCCATCGGATGATGTTTTGAATGCTTTCACTACGCCGGAGACAACGAAGTATAATGCATCTGAGTATTCATCCTCGAATAATATCACATCATCACTCTTGACGGTTCTTTCGAAGATGAATCCCGCGATTCGCTCAAGTTCGGCATGTTTCAGGCCGTTGAAATATGGATTGGATTCTATAAGTTTAACTTGAATGGACATACTTACATCCTCATCATTGTGCAGCACATCTCTGATGAGTTGTAAGCATTATAGCAGCTTTTGCTGATTACTGGAACAAACGTACAGTACGTATACAGGCACCTTGACACAAGAAGCTTTGAAGACTGTGATTTGTCTGTACTAATCCTGTGATTGAAATTTCAAGCCGACTTTATTTTTTCGGCCACTGCTTTGCCAAATTCAACGCACTTCTTGATTTCGTCTTTATCGGGCACAAATCTGAATGCCAGGTCTGATTCCAGCACCTCGATCCCGGTCTGATTCAACTCCTGTTGTATTACCTTCACCGCACCGCCAGCCCAGCCATGCGAACCGAAAGCGGCTCCTACTTTATCCTTTGGCTTCAATCCCTTGAGGTAACAGAGAAACTGAGCGACAGTGGGGAACAGACCGTTGTTGAGGGTGGGAGAACCTACAAGGATTGCTTTGGCATCGAGAACCTCTTTAATAATGTCGCTCTGGTCAGACCTGGTCAGGTTGTAGAGCTTAACCTCGCTACCACCGTCAATGGCTCCCCGGGCAATTGCATGGGCCATTTTCTCGGTGCTTCCCCACATAGTATCGTAGAGTACGATTATTTTATTATTAGAATCACCTCTGCCCCATGACACATAGGCATCAAGGATGGTTTTCATATGGGAGCGCCAGATAACACCGTGACTGGGAGCAATCATATCGATCTCAAGTCCTCCCAACTTATCCACGGCTTTCACAATCAGATCGCCGAAGGGCATCAGAATGTTTGCGTAGTATTTAGCTGCCTCGGGCATGATGGTAGCCAGACCCACTTCGTCATCGAATCTCGATGATGTGGCGATATGCTGCCCGAAGGCATCCATTGAGAACAGTATTTTGTCCTCTACCAGATAGGAGCACATGGAGTCAGGCCAGTGAAGCATGGGAGTTGGTACGAATGCAATCCTCCGCTTTCCCAACTGGAGTTCACTGCCCTCTTTAACGGTATCAAAATGCCAGTCTTCGTGGAATGTCTTTCTCAGTCCACTTTCCCCGAATTTCTCCTGGGTGACCAGTTTCGCATTCTTGGCATCCCTCATTATCATAGGTAATGAACCAGAATGGTCCATTTCGACATGGTTGGATATTACGTAATCAATGTCTTCAAGGTGAACGATTTCGTTTATCCTGGCTAGCATTTCTTCATAAAAGGGTGCCTTGACTGTGTCTATGAGAGCGATCTTTTCATCAACGACGAGGTAAGCGTTATACGTAGCACCTGTGTGCGTGGAGTATCCATGGAAATTCCTTATATTCCAGTCGATGGTTCCTACCCAATAGATCCCTTCGGCCAGTGTAACCTTGCTCATTGCATTCCCCCTCTTATTGGCACTTTTCAGCTATCTAAATCCGTTGCAGCCGCATTTGCTCTCATAAATTTCTCATACTCTTCCTGTATTTCGTTCACTGCCCCTTTATCCTCCAGGGTGGAGAGGTCTCCCAGGCTCTGTCCCAGGGCAGTGGCTTTTATTACCCGTCGCAGTATTTTACCACTTCGTGTCTTCGGGAGCGAATCCACGAAGTGGATTTCCTCAGGAGTTGCGATAGGCCCAATAACGTTACGCAGGTGCTCAGAAATATCTTCTCTCAGCTTAGTTGACGGAGATACACTTGCTTTGAGTGTTACATAGAGGATTATGCTTTCACCCTTCACCTCATTGGGCTTGCTTGTCACTGCTGCCTCGACAACAGAGGGATGTGACACGGCAGCACTCTCAATTTCAGCTGTTCCAATACGGTGTCCTGATACTTTCAGCACCTCGTCGGCTCGGCCAAGCAGCCAGAAATAGCCATCGCTATCACGCATAGCGTAGTCACCGCTATAGTAGACTCCCGGGAAGCGGGACCAATACGTGCTCTTATAGCGATCAGGATCGCCGTAGATGTCGAGGAGCATTCCTGGCCACGGATTTCGAATTATGAGAAATCCTGTTTGCCCTGTTGGATTTTCATTCCCCCCGGTGTCAACCACAGCAGCATCTATTCCAGGTAAAGGAAATGCTGCTGAACCTGGTTTAAGTGGCAGTGGTTCGATTCCTATCGTAGGTGAGATCATAATGCCCCCGGTCTCTGTTTGCCACCACGTGTCGACAATGGGGCATCTCTCCCCCCCTATATATTTATAGTACCAATGCCATGCTTCAGGATTAATAGCTTCGCCGACACTACCCAGCAACTCTAGACTGGAAAGGTCATGCTGAAGCGGCCATTGTTCTCCGTGACGCATAAACATTCGTATTGCTGTTGGTGAGGTATAGAATATGCTCACACCATATTTTTCCACGATATCCCACCACCGATCTATAGCGGGATAGTCGAGAGATCCCTCATACAGTACAATTGCCGCACCATGAGAGAGTGGGGCGTAGACAATCTGGCTATGACCGGTAACCCAGCCAACATCGGCAGTACACCAGTAGACCGATTCCTCTTTGATGTCGAAGACCCATTGATAAGCAGAATGGTTATATACCATATAACCACCGGTGCTGTGAACTACGCCTTTTGGTTTACCAGTTGTCCCCGAAGTGTACAGTATATAGAGGGGGTGTGTGGCTTCTACTGGTTCGGCTTTAACGAATGTCTCGTATTCACCGAATAGCGAGTGAAGCCAATGATCTCTCCCCTCTGTCATCGGTACTTGATTCCCGGTCCTCTTGACGACGATGATGCTCTGGATACAAGGGCATTTGCTAACTGCATCATCGGCAGTCTCCTTAAGTGGTATGATTTTACCACGCCGATACCCTCCGTCGGCTGTGATGACAATCTTTGCCTGTGTATCCATAATTCTGTCACAAAGCGCCTGTGAGCTAAATCCTGAGAAGATCACGGTATGGATGGCCCCAATTCGGGCGCAGGCTAACATGAATATGGGGAGCTCCGGGATCATGGGTAGATAGAGAGCGATGCGGTCTCCCTTCACAACGCCGAGGTTTTTGAGTACCGATGCATATCGGTTGACCTCCCGGAATAATGTGGAATAGCTGAGCACCCTTGTATCTCCGTTTTCCCCCTCCCAGTATATGGCTACTTTACTTCTGCGCCACGTCTTCACATGTCGGTCGACACACTGGTAGCAGGCATTGAGCTTCCCTCCTACAAACCAGCGTGCATACGGGGGATCCCAGTCTAGAACTCGGTCCCACGTTTTATGCCAGTCCAGTTTGTATGCTTCCTCAGCCCAGAATTCCTCAGGGGTTTGTACAGAGCGTGTGTGTAGTTCCTGGTAACGCTTCGATGGCCATATTCGCACATCTGTCGGAATGGAACATGCGGTGTCCGGCTTTTGCTCACAGTCCATATGGTCCCCCTATATCACTTTTTTGAACTTGTCTCTTTGCGCGCCGCATATCGGGCATGCATCGGGAGCTTCTCCGTCAGAGACATAGCCACAGACACCACAAACGAAGTATGTGGTGTCTACATCACGTACCATGCGCTCGAGTGCTTTTTTATAGAGTCCGGCATGTCCCTTCTCCACGTCTCGCGAATAGCTGAATATCCTGGCCACATTCTTGTTATCTTCCTCATTCGCCTCTTTGATGAACTCAGGATAGGTGCTGCTTGCCAGGTTCTCTCTTTCGAAGGCCGATTCCAGATTTTCCTGCGTACCTTCTACTCCACCGAGCAGTCGTAAATGATTGAATGCATGGATTCCCTCGGCCTCGGCAATGGCACGAAATAGTCGAGCCACCTGGGGATAGCCTTCCTCATCGGCCTTCAAGGCAAAAGCCAGGTTTCTCTGATGGGCTTGAGACTCTGCGATAAAGCCGTTCTTGATGTTTTGCAGTGTTTTTACTCCTTTTATCCCGGGAACATCGTGAGAGATGAGCTTCTCAGCTTCAACTCCACAGACTGGACAATGGTCAGGCTGATCAACAGACAGTTCTATATGATGACAATTAGTGCATTTCCACATCGCTTTTATAAATCTCCTTTTTCATTTGCAGTCTATGCTTATTGTATGCGGTACACATATGTATAGGCAAGATATATTGAGAATTAATCCACGTGCTGATACCTAATACTACGACTGCATCAATTATGAATCCTATTAAGCGGATTCATAATTGATGCATAATTGTGAGAAGATGCCACTATCTCGCTGGTGCGGAAAAGCGATGAAGTGTGAACATAGACTTCGACTTACTCACCCACTGGTATTCTTCTTCCAATAGCTCCAGGTGTCCTTGTTCAATCTCGGACAGTTTTTCCAGCATTGCCTTGCCATCAGGTTCCGTGGTTTTTTTTGCAAGATCGGCATAGAACGTAGTAGCTTCCCTCTCGTCATTGATAGCGTGCTTGAGGATTTGCAACTCCTCAGTATCTTCCTGGAGTTCACCCTTAGTCTCCGTGGATGGCGGGAATTCCGAGCATTGGACAGGATTGGATATGTCGGCACAGGCACACCACTCGTCTTCCGAAAGCCATCTTCCACTACTCTGAAGTTCTCCACATAGTTTCTGGAGTATCTTGATGTGACCTTCTTCCTCTGATGCCAGCCATGAGAGGGTTTTTTTGCTGGCCGCGCTTGTCGATTTAGCGGCTGCGTCGCTGTAGTAGCGATAGGCCTCTTTTTCCCTATCCAAGGCTAGATTCAGTGCTTCCAACTCGTTCATTGTTTTTCCCCTTTCTATAGTGGCTTTTGAACACGATATCTCCTCATGCTCAGTGAGTTAGTTACCACACTTACTGAACTGAATGCCATTGCTGCTCCGGCAATAATAGGATTAAGCAGGAAACCGGTAAACGGGTAAAGGATTCCCGCAGCTATTGGAATGCCTATAGCATTGTAGAAAAACGCCCAGAACAGGTTTTGCTTTATCTTGCGCATGGTATAGCAACTCAGGTCGAGTGTACGAGCAACATCTTGTATATCGTCCCTCACCAGGACTATGCCCCCGGACTCGATGGCAACGTCGGTTCCAGACCCGATAGCGATGCCAACATCTGCCTGTACTAAAGCGGGAGCATCGTTTATTCCATCACCGACCATGGCCACAACATGTCCCTGATCCTGGAGTTGTTTCACCTCATTCGCCTTGTCTTCGGGCAGCACTTCAGCGAGGACACGGTCGATTCCCAGACGCTGGGCTATACTTTCGGCACTTCTGCGATTGTCCCCCGTAATCATAACTACCTGTCTGCCCTGTCTCTTCAGCCAGGCTACTGTCTCATTGGCCAAATCCTTAGCCGTGTCAGCAACTGCTATTATTCCGGCAACTTTGCCATCAGTTGCCACCGTCACTACTGTTTTCCCATCCTCCTCCAGTTGAATGACAATGTCATCAGCAACCGATGTATCTATCCCTTTATCGGCGAATAACTTTCTGTTCGCCACAAGTATTGTAGTGCCGTTATACCGCGCCTCTACGCCCTTGCCAGGTATAGCGGTGAAACCTTCAACGTCGGGAATATCTATTTGTTTTTCAGTGGCCTTGCTGACAATAGCATCGCTGAGATGGTGTTCCGAGTGTTTTTCCGCTGCGGCAGCGATTTTCAAGAGTTCATCACTTGAAATCGGATTGGAGAGTGGGATAACGTCGGTAACCTCGGGTTTTCCCCTCGTGAGCGTTCCGGTCTTATCGAAGACGACGGTATCAACGCTGCAGGCTTTCTCCAGAGTCTCAGCGTCTTTGATCAGGATACCATTTTCTGCCCCCAAGCCGGTACCGACAATTATCGCCGTGGGTGTAGCCAGTCCAAGGGCGCAGGGACAGGCAATGATGACTACAGCGATGAACACTGTGAGTGCAAATACAAATCCTGCTCCTGAAAGATACCAGGCGATAAAAGCAAGGAGTCCAATAGCTAACACTATGGGCACAAAGTAGGCAGCAACCCTATCAGCCAGACGCTGTACTGGCGCCTTACTACCCTGAGCCTCTTCTACCAGGCTCACAATCTGGGCAAGAGCGGTATCCCTGCCTACTCTGGTAGCTCGGAACCTGAGCCAGCCGCTCTTGTTCATAGTGCCACCAATGACCTCATCGTCAACATTTTTCTCGATGGGAATGCTTTCTCCTGTTAATAGCGATTGGTCAACCGATGAGTTGCCATCTACTACAGTGCCATCGACGGGGATAGCACTTCCGGGCTTGACTATAATCTCGTCACCAACCAGAACCTCCTCTACCGGGACCTCGATTTCCCTGTTATCTTTGACAACAATTGCGGTTTTGGGCTGCAACTCGATCAGCTTTCGGATTGAATCAGATGTCCGACCTTTTGCTACCGCTTCCAGCATTCTACCGAGCAGGATAAACACGATAAGTAATCCCGCTACTTCATAATATATGTCAGCACTGCCATAGCTGGGATTACCACTCCAGATTAGAATAGAAGTGGCTATACTGTACAGGTAGGCAGTTCCAGTGCCTAAAGCGACGAGGGTGTCCATGCCGGCACGGCGATTCTTCACCACTGTACGGATGCCCACAGTGTAAAACTGGTAGCCTGCGGCAATAATCGGGGTAGTGAGCAGAAACTGAAGCAAAGCCATGTTGCCGTCGGAGAGTGCGGGAAGCGGCAAGCCAATGTGATGGCCCATGGCAAAGTAGAGTAAAGGAAGTCCAAAAGCCAGGGCAATGAAAAACTTGATTCTCAGTGTTCTGATGTCGCTCTGCCGCGCCTCTTTTTCGCGGTCACCGGTGGTCTCTTCCACCGGTGTGTAGCCAGCTTCCTTTATCACTTTTTTAATTGCTTCACGGTTGGTCAGTGCAGGATCAAAGACAATCGTTGCCCGCTCATTAAGAAACAACTGGCTGGAGATTATTCCTTTGACCCCTTTAAGCGCTGCCTCGACGGTGCCCAGACAGTGAGCATTATCCATACCAATAACCTTGAGGTTTAGTGTCTCTGTCTCTTCCTGAATGATGCTGTACCCGGCCTTATTGATCGCCTGCTCCAGTGATTGCGGGCTTGCTTTTGTGGGATCATATTCCACATACGCTCTTTCGGTAGCGAAATTCACCGCAGCCTTTGAGACGCCTTCGACCTTGTTCAGGGAATCTTCAACAGCAGCGGCACAGGAAGCGCAATGCATACCCTGTATACTTATTGCGGCTTTGACCAGTTTGCTATCGGTAGCAGTATCTTTTATAACGCCATAGCCTGCTTTCTCTATCGCCTGCTCAAGCTCCTTGGGTGTTGTTCTGCCCGGGTCATATTCTACATACGCCCTTTCGGTAGCGAAATTCACCGCAGCTTTTGAGACGCCCTCTACCTTATTGAGAGAATCCTCTACAGTGACAGCGCAGGAGGCACAGTGCATGTCTTTAACGCTGATGGTGGTCTTCGCGCTCTCTCGATCGCTATCCTCAGTTTTGTGAGGAGTGAGTACTTCCTCAGGGGAGGAAGTACTCACTC
>JAXHUK010000167.1:0-6837 GCA_034189725.1 Chloroflexota bacterium
GCACCGAAATCGGTATGGTGTCCAAGGAGGCGGACCTGCATGCCAAACACATCCGGAAATGGGCCAGGCCCACAAGAGTCCGGACCGACCTCCTCAACTTCTATTCCACCAGCCGGATTCCCCATGCCCTGAGCCGTGCGATGCCGTGCAGGTCTGCCATCACTTCGGGAGAGCCTTTTATCCGGATGGGACTTCCCTGTTGTAGCGTATGCGTGCCTGTTTCTTCTCCGGAGATGACTTCCAGTGAGCCATCCTGTTCCGGAGTTATCTCCAGAGTTATGAGAGAAGCATCGATGCGAATCTGGGCTTCGTCGCGCTCCTTTATCGCTTTTCCGATAGCCCACAATGTCCTTGCATCCGGTGCTAACAGGGCAGCGCGTTCTCTCTTGAGCTCAGTAAGAGTTTTTTCAGCTATAGTGATTTGTTCAATCAGTCCACTCAAGTCAGCCAGAGCCTTGCTGTTTTCAACGAAACGGCGTGCCTGCTCTGCTGTCTCTTCTGCTGTATCGATTGTCTGGCGTCGTTTGCGGACATCCGCCATAACAGTTTTTGCCTCATCCGCTTCTTTTTGACAGTGCTGCACCTTTTGCTCCTGCAGCGGTATATCTTGTTTTTGCAATTCGGTGAGTGTCTTTTCGGCACCTGAGAGGTCAGTCCTTGCCCTCTGGATTGTATCCGTTTTCTGCTTCAACTCGCTGTATTTTGCTTCGGCGGCTTTGGAATGCGATTCCCGTTGTTTCTCTTCGGAAAGCAATTTTTTGTAAGCCTCGGCTCTGAAACGGGTTTCCTTGAGCTCCCTGCCGATGTTTTCGGCATCAGCTTTAGCCCGGGCATGACGTGTCCGTAGCTCTTCGACTCTCTGTGCGGTTTCATCGAAAGCCTGCTGTTGCCAGAGTGCAGTTGTAAGCTCGGATTCTGCTGTTTGTAGTTCTTCTTCATGCCTGACTATATCAGGGGCTTCTTTGCCTGTTTTAAGCTTCCCTCCCGGCGTAAAGAATTGTTGCCAGGTCTCCTGAATTCGTCTCTCTACCGGGCTAGCACCGGAACCTGCGATTTGTGCTCCCAGCGAGGTTCTGATGTCGGCTAAAACGTCGCCAGAAAGTTCACCAATGGCAAGGTCACCCTGCGGCGCCCACAAAACCTGCGCCAGTCCCCAGTTTTTGGATTGTGCCAGACCTTTCCCTGGAGCATTCCGTGTGATAATTGCCCGAACTGTTTCATCGGCTTTATCGTTTACCTCCAGGCTTACAAAACGCCCGTTCTCTTTTCTCTCGAGCTTCGATGTGGCGCCTTCGAGAAATCGTTTCGTGATGCGATAATCCGTGCCGTCATGGGTAAACTCCACTGTAACCGTAGGAGGTAGTGAACGCCCCCAGGGTCGGATGGCTTCTACCTCTCTTCCGCTGACGCGGTGTCCGTCGAGAATGCCGCGGCGTAACGCTTCGAACAGCGTGGATTTTCCTGTGGCGTTGGGAGCATAAAGCACATTCAGTTTGTCTTCAAAAGGACCAATGACTACTGGTTCTATAAAGCAGCGCCAGGCAGCAACGCTCAGCGAACGCAAAATCAAGGTGACACCTCTGTGACTAATGCATAAAGCTCCAGCAGTGCTCGTGATGCCACTTCTGGTGTGGCTCCCTCAGGTCGCTCTCCGTGAAATTGCGGGTCTGCCAGTTCCCTCAGCCTGGTGGCAGTATCACGAAGCGTTCCGTGGGGCAGGTTGGTTACCCAGTTTTCATCTTCAGGGGAAGGCCGTACCATCGATGTGTCCATGCGATTGAAAAGAAATCTGGAATTTAAGATTTCCTGGATACTATTTATCTCGTCACGGTCTTCCGCAAACATGAGACCACTGATGCGTAACTCGATCAGCGTTGATGCCGGGTTTTCCATGGATTCTACTTGAGTGCGTATGCGCATGAGGTCTCCGGATTGTCGAATCTCTTTCTCTATCGTAGTCCATGAAAGATTGCCAGTATGGACAGGTATGACTGTAGGCGACGTTCCAGCGCTGGGGATATCTACTATCAGGACATTTCCGCTATCCCGCTCTCCGAACTTCGTAGCCTCGTGAGTTCCGGAGTATGCCATGCGCACTGCGCTGTCTGGCGCTGGATAGGTTGCCGTCGAGTGCCAGTGGCCCAGAGCCAGGTAATCCAGACCGGAACGGGTTGCGGCGTCTCGAGGAATAGGATAATCGGGCTCATCTTGCCTTATGCCTTCTACTGTACCATGTGCTACACCAATCCGAATCCCTTTTATCTCGCTGGCGTTTATCCATGCCGTAGGGTCTGTATCCGAGCGCTTCTCTTTCACAGGGCATGGATAAAGAAAACCGCCCGGAATCTCGATGGGAGTTTCCTCTCGAAGGACTGTAACCTTATCTATTGACCTCCAGACAGGATGATCCCATACCGCCCCTGGTACCAATGGATCGTGGTTGCCGGGTAGAACGTAGACGGAGACTGCGAAGTTGGACAGGATATCAGCCATTTTTTGTACCAGAGCACGATCGACTCCGTTGTCTTCGAAGGTATCTCCGGCAATGAGGACAAAATCGACGGAATGGGTTTGTGCAGCCTCGGCAATCCTTTTGAGGGTAAGAATGCGTTCCTCACGAACACGGCTGCCTTTTTCGCCTACGTGTGCTGCCTTAATACCAATCTGCCAGTCCGCCGTGTGGAGAAACCTCATTTATGACACCACTATGCTTACGAAGTGCTCATATTTCTATATTGAAACAACGAACGGTGGGGTATGCACTCGATCAGCTTCTTATTCCCCGCTTTAATCATCTATACCGCTCTGTAGTTGTAACTATCTAGCCTGATCTTAGCGCAATATTAGCACTCGGCTACGGGCAAATCAATCCAGTGAAGTGACGACGAAGAAGTGAAGCTCTCGCTATAGCCATTCGCCTGTAAACTGCGTGGCTTGATAAAGGGCAAGCCCGTCATCCTGAGTCAAATCCCTAGAGTATAAGGTGAGGGTGTCTTGAGGCGGATTATTTGCTAACATATCAAGAATAACATAGAGAACTGGAGAGAGATTATGAGCATTAAATTCGGTACTGATGGCTGGAGGGGAATTATTGCTGAAGATTTTACCTTCGACAACGTTCGTATTTGTTCTCAAGGGGTAGCTGACTATCTAAAGCAAAGCGGACTGGCATCCAAGGGACTGGTTATTGGCTATGATACCCGCTTTGCCTCTGAAGATTTCGCTGCTGCTGCTGCTGAACTAATCGCCGGCAATGACATTAAAGTTCATTTGTGCCTTAAGCCAACTCCTACTCCGGTAATAAGCTATACCGCTGTGGCTACAAAGTCCGCCGGTGCGATTATTATTACTGGCAGCCACAATCCGGGCTCGTGGAACGGATTCAAATACAAAACGCAAGAGGGAGCCAGCGCCACAAAAGAGGTCACCGACGCGATAGAAAAGAACATCAGCACTCTCACTCAAAGCCTTTCCCTTGAAGGGAGAGGACTGTTGGGGGGCGTAAAAAGGTTTCCTGTGGAGGAAGCTTTGAAGGAAGGGATGGTTGCTTATTCGGATCCCTCTCCTGCCTACTTCAAGCAATTGAGCCGTCTTATCAACATGGAAGATTTGCGTCATCAGAAGTTAAAGGTGATCATTGACCCTATGTACGGAGCTGGCGTCGGCTATATCAAAACGCTACTACAGGGCGGAAACGTGGAGGTTAGCGAAATAAACGCCGAAAGGAATCCTTTATTTCCCGGAATACAGCCTGAGCCAATTGCCAGAAACTTGACCAAGCTTTCACAGTTGGTTGTGGAAGAAAAAGCCGATGTTGGTCTGGCTAATGATGGAGATGCAGACCGCATCGGCGTGATAGACGAAAAGGGAAACTTTCTAAATCAGCATCAAGTTTTCGCTCTGCTCGCTCTCTACCTCCTGGAAGTGCGGCATGAACAGGGAGCCATGGTCAGAACAATTACTTCCACCAATATGATTTCCCTTTTGGGAAAGATTTTCGGTGTTCCTGTCTATGAAACACCGGTTGGGTTCAAATACGTTGCTCCTTTAATGCTGCAGAAGAATGCCCTCATTGGCGGTGAGGAAAGCGGTGGCTACGGTTTTCGTGGTCATATTCCTGAAAGGGACGGTATTCTCGCCGGGCTTTACTTCCTTGACTTCATGGCGAAAACGGGTAAAACGGCGTTGCAGCTCCTGGATTACCTCTACAGTAAGGTGGGACCTCACTACTATGACCGCATGGATTTCCACATTTCCCCGAGCAAGCATAAGACGATCGTAAGCCGAGTTGCTTCCGCCTCTCCTGATACCATAGCCGGAATAAAGGTAGCCAGAGTAGATACCACCGATGGTTTTCGCTTACTTCTCACCGATGATTCCTGGCTACTCGTTCGGTTCTCTGGCACAGAGCCGCTGGTTCGTATCTATGCCGAAGCTGAAAGTGAGGACAGAGTAAGAGACTTACTCGATGAAGGCAAAATGCTGGCAGGAGTTTAGAGTATAGCAAGCGAGATTGCTTCGGCTTTTCAGCCCTCGCAATGACACCGCATCCACTTTAGACTATTCATGGCGTAGTGCTTCAATAGGCTCAAGGCGTGCTGCTCGAACTGCCGGATAAATGCCAGAGACAAGCCCGACAAAGATCGCTACCCCCACTGCCAGGGCGATGATATCGCCCGGTAGTATAGCCGGGAAAGGAAACCCAATGCTTGCCGAGAAGATGGACATACCTTTAACTATGAGCCACCCAGCTCCAACTCCTATAGCTCCGCCACAAAAGCTCAGTGTGGCAGATTCAGTGAGGAATTGCAGTAAGATATCCCGGCGTTTGGCTCCTATTGCCTTGCGCAGACCGATTTCCCTGGTACGTTCGGTTACCGAAACCAGCATGATATTCATAATTCCGATACCACCAACGAGTAAGGAGATACCAGCTATAGCCGCAAGAACAATCTGGATTATTCCCATCATTTGACCGGCAATGCCGCTTATAGCCTCCATGCTTATAACACTGAAGTCATCCTCTTCCCCTTCTCTAATATGGTGACGCTGACGTAAAATGCTTTTTATCTCCTCCATAGCTGATCCTGTAGCATCGCTGTTTTTAGCTTGAGCGCTGATAGCATTGACGCTATGCCCTAGAGTGCTTACCTGTTGAGATGTCAAGGTCGACTGCACCGTGCTCAACGGCGCATAGGCGAAAAGGTCTTCCATTCCAAAAGCAGACCCTTTACTCTTAAGTACACCAATGACTCTGAATTGATGCCCATTAATCCTCGTGCTTTGCCCCACAGGATCCATAACGCCGAACAAGGTCTCAGCTAATTGATTTCCCAGGACAACCACTCTTGATCTCCCTTTATAGTCTGACTCGCTGATGAAGTTGCCCTGTGATAAAACAAGATTGTTAACCCACTGGTACTCTGGAGTTACGCCAGCTACTATGGTCCCCATGTTCTTACCACCAGCTTTTATTTGAGCGTTTGCTTGTACCATCGGTGCCACTGCTGCTACTGAAGGAGCATAACGAGCAATCGCCTCAGCATCCTCCACTGTGAGTGTAGCAGCGCTGCCCATCGCTCCTCCCATACCCATAGTGTTGGGAGCACCTGGTACGACGTAGATCAGGTTAGATCCCAAAGAAGCAAAAGCCTCCCTCTGCATATTCTCCTGTATTCTACCCAAAGACATCACCGAAGTGACTGCGGCTACACCAATTAAAATACCTAATATGGTCAATATTGAGCGTAGTTTACCGGCAGACAAAGCGCGCAGTGCAGTACCAAAGCAATCCCACAGTTTCATGCTGAAGCCTCGATCTGCCCATCCCGAATTCTAATAGTACGCTGGGTATAGGTGGCAATGTCTGGCTCATGTGTAACCAGGATAATGGTTATCCCTTGCCGATTTAATTGTTGAAGCAGAAGCATGATCTCCTTACTAGTCTGAGTATCCAAATTGCCCGTAGGTTCATCAGCCAAAATAATAGAGGGGTTATTCACCAATGCCCTGGCAATAGCTACTCTTTGCTGTTCACCTCCAGCCATCTCAGTCGGTTTGTGCTTGGCCCGATGAGCTAGCCCGACAGATTCCAGAACTTGCAGCGCCCTTTGTCGCCGACTGCGAATACCGCTATAAATGAGTGGTATCTCTACATTGGCTAAAGCTGAAACTCTGGGTAATAGGTTAAAACTCTGGAAAACGAAGCCTATCTTATTATTTCTTATCTCGGCTAATTTATTATCGTTAAGCTTGTTTACTTCAACCCCCTCTAAATAATACTTCCCTGACGTAGGTCTATCGAGACAGCCGATAAGGTTCATCAGGGTAGATTTGCCCGAACCTGAGTGTCCCATAATAGATATCATTTCCCCATGCTCAATGTGACAGTTTATTCTCCTGAGGGCAAGGACTTCAGTATGTCCCATCCTGTAGACTTTATTTATGTTATCCAGTTCGATCATGTTCATCCACCAAATGGCATGAAGGGCATTTGCGATACCTTGGGTATAACCACCTTCTCTCCTTCTTTCAATCCGGACAAAACCTCAGTATCTATCCCATTGCTCAAGCCTACAGTGATATCTCTACGTTCAGGTTTCCCTTCATCAGTAACAACTTCAACCCAGGGTTGTGCCAGAGTACCCTGCATAGCTCGATTCGGTATCAGTAATACATTCTCACGACGGTCAGTAACAATCTCAGCAGTGGCGCTCATGCCATCCTTAAGTTCCTTATCGGGATTTTCTAGAGTTATAGTGGCTTTGTAAGATACTACCCCTGCTCTAACTGTGGCAACCGGAGAGATGAAAGTCAGTTTGCCTTTTACTTCCTTGC
>JAXHUK010000168.1:0-9610 GCA_034189725.1 Chloroflexota bacterium
GTTCAAATTCACTCCCAAAGAGTCAGCTACCGGTTTACATTTCGTTTTGAGAAGGTGAAATACTTTACCCCGTGCCGGCAACTCTTCCAGTGTTTCCCAGTATCCCATACCTTTGGCCAACACCAGATCGGCATCCTCAAAACTGGTCTTGAACTCCGGTGAAGCCATATCCATTACTACCCCCGGGGTATCGGTGCCAGTGCTTAGTATACCGGGCAATTCACCAGTCATCCCGAATTTCTCTACATCAGCTATTGTTATATCATCCTGTACAGGCGATTCTTTGACCACGTAGGTGACAGGTGCATATTTCCCAAACAATCTCACAAGCGGTACATCGAAAGGCACTTCGCCGGCGTTATCAGCCAGGTAGAGAATGCTTTTTGTTTCTGTGAGTTTTCGCTCCAACTCTGGAGTATCATCGATTGAAAACTCCACAGGTTTCGCTATCTCTTTAATAATGTCATCAATAGCCATAAAGAAATCTATGTTATTGCCCCGGGCAGCGTAGACGAGGTAGTCCCTGAGATTCCACTTAGTATCATCTCCGACACTTCTCCTGAGTTCCACCGCCATCGCAACCTCTGCCTCTTTTATCTGCCGGTACGGATCACGGTTACCCGTCAACTCCCTAACCAGACGATGCAGCTTCGTAGCTACAACTATAGTCGTCTTATCTGTGGAGAACTCTTTATCAAGGAGCTGCAGCCCCTGTTCGATTACCTGATCTTTCAACTCAGACTGTTCGGCTGCCAATTCGGCTGCCTGTCGTAGCAGTCCTTCCAGGCAGCTATAGCATTCTTCTCTCGCTTTCATACTTCACACCGTTTTAATTAATTATACAGGACATGAGACAAGCACAAAAGGCTTACTATCACTATTAGTTAAACGACACATACATAACCCAACTGAAACTACAGGATTATAGTGTTCTTCTTCTAAAGATTAGGGATGACTGCAAGAGTGGTTTCTGGTCATGAAACCGCTTTTTGTGAGGCAGAAAACACAGTTAATCGCAGCGGATTATTGACAGCAGGTGAACAGTGGAATAGGATTTCTACATTCAGCAACCAAATAACAGTTCATGTTATGCAGATAAGGAGGTTCAATATGTCGCAACAAATTGGAGTCCTTTCCGTCTTCGATAGCAGCAGGCTTAAAGAGCCGCCGGCTATTTGGTTGGTGCTGCTGAAGTGGTTATTACTGATCCCCCGATATATCGTTCTACTGCTTCTCATGATAGCGTTCCTGTTTACCAATATTCTCTCCTATATCGCGATCTTTCTTACAGCCAAGTTTCCACCAAATAGGTTCGACTGCAAAACGAGGTTTATAAATTGGACATATCGTACAGGATTCTATAGCTTGGAGGAGTACATTTATAGAAAATGGTTCGATATCAACTGGGGCTCAAATCTTGAGTTCTTTAAAGACAATAAACATGGGGCCCGGCGATTTCCTGCGGGGCCCTGGACCATCGATTTTCTGGCACGCGATGTAGATACGAACAGCCTCGTTGTTATCCAATTGAAGAGGGGGGAGACAAGTGATTCCACGGTCGGGCAACTCCTGCGATATATAAGCTGGATTAAAGAGAAGGTTGCCGCTGAAGGGCAAAATGTAAGAGGAATAATCATCACCAAAGACGTGGATGCAGCATTAGAGTATGCTGTGCGGAACCTGGAATATGTAGAAATCAGAACATATGAGGTTGATTTTCAATTGAAACTCAAACCATTCCAGGCCAAAATTCGTACCAATCCTGACGAAGAACTCGTAACAATAACCCAGTAGAATATACCCCATAGGTATGTGGAATCAGTGCGTGTAATAAGATTCACGAGAGGACAACACGTGCTCCATCGAACATCGGAACAACACTATATTCATCCACTTGAGAAACAAACTCCAGGTCCGGCGCAAAACCAATAGACTGCAAATAGCGGCCATGGACGCTTGATGAGACAACTTCTAGCACCAGCTCTCTATTTGTTGCTGCAAGTCCCGCAGCGATAGTAGCGCCGTCCATCATCTGAGCAACGATCCCTTCTTGATGGAGTTCATTGCCTATTTTCTCCACAATCAATCCCGCGCAAAACATGTCCTCAGCCGATGGATTGCCATAGCGGCCGGAACAAATAATTGCTATTCCCCGGGCTCTTCTATTAACCGCTGCCCTTACCATAACTGAAGATATGGCCGATACGTTCAAGAGTGCCGCTATGTATACAGGCCTCTTGCATGCCAAATAGGCTTTGCGGATCGCCCCGGTCCCGTTCGAGGTATAGAATACGATGTGTTTATCTCGAACAACACCAGGTTCCCGATACTCCAGAGGGGAGTTGCCCAGGTCAAAACCGGGTATTCTCTTGCCCATATCCTCCCCACCAAGCAGGCAACTCCCTTTATTGAAGCTGGCCGCGCTTTTCATCGCCTCATCAATATCAAGACAGGGATAGACAGCGACCGCTCCACTTGACAGTGCTACAGTTATCGTGCTCGTCGCCCTGAGAACATCAATAACTGCGCACACGCATCCTTCCAGGTTCTCTCGCTCAAGAAAAGTGGGAGCAACGATAACATCCAGTTTCATAAACATCTTCCGCTAGTAGTATACCACAACATGACCGTCTCAATCTCAGCTACTTCAGACAGGCTATTCACGTGATGACAAATCAGAGCTAAAGGTGTAACATGAAGGTTACGGAAAACAGGGCGCAACGGCAAAGTAAAATTGAACAGGTGATGGTTACATCTACAGATAAAAGGAGAAGGGACAATGGAAAAAGAGAAATTCACGATAGCAGGAAATCAATTGGTCGACAAGGTCAAGCAGATAATAAGTGAAGGCAATGTGAGAAGGGTACGCTTGCTCCACGACGATCGTCCGCTGATAGACATTCCATTGACAGTGGGAGTTCCTGTTGCCGTGGCAACGGTTCTCACCGTTCCAGTGCTGGCAGCACTGGGGGCAGTTGCTGCTCTGGTCACAGAATGCACTCTCGAGGTCGAAAGGGAGGAACCTAAGCAGAAGGGAGAATGAAAAAATACGAGCTGTGCATTTCATTCTTCCGTTCGCAAATCGGCATTGAGAAATATTGCCTCAGCCAGAGTAGTTCAACCTGACCCCGGCTGAACCAGGCCGCTCTCGTAGGCAAATACCACTGCCTGTACCCGGTCGCGCAAACCCAGCTTGGTGAGAACGTTAGATACATGCGTCTTGACCGTTGTCTCACTGACAAATAACTCATCGGCGATCTCGGCGTTGGTCTTCCCCTTGGCCAACAGACGCAGTACTTCGACCTCACGTTCTGTGAGATGATCAAGGTCATCTTTGTAACCCGTAGGTAGTGGCCGGCGGGCGAACTCTTCGATAATGCGACGGGTGACTGAGGGTGCTAGAAGAGCGTTTCCCTCTGCCACCACTCGAATACCACTTATCAAGTCCTCCGGAGGGGCGTTCTTGAGAAGAAATCCGCTAGCACCTGCGCGCAGCGCTTCGAATATATAGTCGTCACGTTCAAATGTGGTAAGTATGAGCACACGACTGCTAGCTTGGCTCTCCGAACCGATAATACGACGCGTTGCCTCCAGACCGTCCATAACAGGCATTTGAATGTCCATCAGTACAACATCAGGCTGCAGCCTTTGCATCGCAGAAATTGCTCCCAGTCCATCTTCGGCCTCACCAACGACTTCAATATCTGGTTCCGCCTCGAGAAACATGCGAAACCCTGCCCTCACCATTGCCTGGTCGTCAACCAGCAGTACCCTGATGCTCATGATATTCTCCCCTTTAGTGGGAGTTTAGCGCGAACGGTAAACCCAATCCCAGAAACCTTGCCTGCCTCGAACTCACCACCAAGAAGACTAACACGCTCTCGCATACCAATGATACCTTTGCCACTCACTTTCTGTTTTTTATCAGGAGCAAGCTCACCTCCGTTATCGATTATCTCCAGCTCTATAGTGCTATCTGTGTAGCGTATTGTCACAACAGCTTCGGCACGACCGGCATGTTTGAGTGTATTGGTAAGCGCTTCCTGTACAATTCGGTAGGCAGACAGGTCTATGCTTGGAGGAAGTTGCAGCTCTTCTCCCTCAATCTTTACATCGACCGGGAGGCCCGCCTCATTCATATCGGCTACAAGCGAATTCAACTGCTTAAGACTCGGTTGTGGCGTTAGCCCATCTTGCTGGCTTTCCTGGCGTAGAAATCCCAGTAAGCGATGTAATTCAGCAACCGCCTGTCTGCTGGATGTTTCGATCAAAGATAGTGCTTCATGCGCCTTACCAGGCTGTTGTTCCAGGACTCTCCTTGCTGCACCTGCCTGAATACCCATCACGCTGACATGATGCGCAACCACATCGTGCAACTCCCGGGCAATACGAACTCGCTCATCGAGCACAGCGCGGCGAGCGTTTTCCTCACGTTCGTGCTCGAGTTGCACAGTACGTTCATTCAATTCCGTCTCACGCTCACGACGACTCCGCCAAACAGCACCGAACCACCAGGCAGCGCCGAATATTAAATAGCTCCAGAATAAAGAAAGTAACCTGAGTAAGATTTGGTTGCCTTCGAAATCCGATAGATCAACAATTAATGTCGCATACGTGTTAAAACCCATCAACACGACAAAAGCCACGCCACAGACCCAGTTGCGCCAGCGACCACCAAAGGCAGCAGCACTCAAAAATGCCAGAAGAACTGCATTCCCTGTAAAGCTTCCCTCAGGAATCTCAAGTACCCGATGCAGGATGAGGAGAGCAGTCATTGCCAATACCACAGCAAGAGGGAAGCGACGCCGCCACGTCAGGGGGAGAATGATGAGAAGAGTGAGTGCCACCGCTACCGAAAGAGGTACAGACACCGGCTGGCGCAAGTCCCAATATACAAGGAGTTGCAGCAATGCAAGCCCAGTGAACACCAGAGCAACCACACCATCAGTGATCGTCGGATGGCTGTTCATCGCCCTGGTTACCAGTGTGAGAATTTTCATGAGTCAAGTATAGTCATCCACGGCGGTGTTTTCATCCCCCACAGGGCTGATTTTCTCTCCACCAGAAGTTGGACATTCTCCGGGTGATAGCAGTTCACATGCATTTTATTGACAGGGATTCCGCTGCAAGTACGACGAGGGCTGATACATCCTCCCCCTGGAGATGTAGGGATAAATCAGCAACTCAGGTGATGACAACCATAACGCTACCCCGCATACTAGTAACGTTGATACGAGTCCCCGACGCTGAGCACTTGTGGTTGATATTCACTGCTTGGGAAGCCTTGTGATTCGGTCAGATAGTGCGAACCATTATGCCAGGTGTATAATAATGAGACAACAAAAAGAAAGGAGAGCGGTCATGAAAGCGCAAAAGGGAATGGC
The DNA here is from genome assembly GCA_034189725.1 of Chloroflexota bacterium. Taxonomy (GTDB): domain Bacteria; phylum Chloroflexota; class Dehalococcoidia; order SZUA-161; family SZUA-161; genus JAXHUK01. The sequence goes on from JAXHUK010000168.1 coordinate 5,385, forward strand.
TCTCGTTGTTATCCTGGTACTAATTGGCAGCATGTTAGTGGGAATCGCCGGATGCGGTCAGACTATAACAGGCTCTTCGGAGATCGAGACCAGAGAACTGGATTTCAGTGATTTTACGCGTATAAACGTGGGAAGTGCGTTCGAGGTCGATATTACTGAATCAGATTCGTACCGGGTCAGCATAACCTTAAACAAAAACCTGTTCGACTATCTCGATGCCTCTCAAAATGGTGACACACTGACAATACGACTTGAACCATACCACAACTATATTCGTACGACCCAGATAGCTACTATCACCCTCCCCGACTTGCACAGGCTCGAGCTATCGGGTGCAGCGGAATGCGATGTCGAGGGATTCAGCGCACCACATTCCCTGGAGCTTGAACTATCTGGAGCAAGCTCTCTGGAGATTGCTGACATGTCAACCGAAGATATTGACCTCGACATATCGGGGGCAAGCAAGGTCAATGGTAGTGTAACATCCGAGGACGTTGTATTTGACGTGTCAGGAGCAAGCAGGGTCACCCTGCGAGGTTCAGGAAATGACATCGTGATTGATGCATCCGGGGCTAGCAGTATAGATCTGGAAGAGTTCATGGTAAACAACGCTGATGTCAGCTTCAGTGGCGCCAGTCATGGCACAGTGAACCTGGATGGGAGATTGGATGCCGAACTCAGTGGTGCATCTCATCTTGGTTACATTGGCGAGCCTACAATGGGAGATATAGACATCTCAGGTGCTTCCTCGCTTAACAAAAAATGAGTTGAACTAAAAGGAATCTATATGACTGATATAGCCATTCGAATCGAGAAACTCAGACGCGATTTCGACGCAGTTAAGGCTGTAGACGGCTTGTCCTTGGACGTGCCGGCGGGAATCATATTCGGATTCCTGGGACCGAATGGCTCTGGTAAGACAACCACAATCCATTTACTGCTAGGGCTGCTGGAACCGACGGATGGGCGTGCCGAGGTGCTTGGATTCGATACCAGAACGCAGGCGGACGAGATCCGCTCCCGCACAGGAGCCCTCCTTGAACATCCCGGCCTCTATGAGCAATTGCGCGTCGAGGACAACCTGGAGTTCTATGGACGAATCTGGCGAATACCCACTGCCCAGCGTCAGACTCGCATCAAGGAACTGCTTGCTCAAATGGGGTTATGGGAGCGACGACATGATAAAGTCAGTACGTGGAGCCGCGGGATGAAACAGAAACTGGCTCTGGCACGGGCATTGATTCACCGTCCGCCCCTGGTATTCCTGGACGAACCCACCGCTGGTCTGGACGTTGTGGCTGCAACAGCATTACGCGATGATTTAGCCGACCTTGCCGCCCGCGAAGGTGTAACCGTATTCTTAACCACGCATAACATGGCGGAGGCCGAGAAATTGTGCAGCCAGGTTGGCGTGATCCGTCAAGGGAAGCTAATTGCACTCGGTAGTCCCGATGAGCTACGAGCACGGAGCGGAAGTCCTCAGGTTGAGATCACAGGAAGCGGTTTTACTGAGAATATACTGAATCTGTTGCGCGCACATCCAGAGGTAGCAACTGCTGAAATGCAAAACGAGCACCTGTCCATTCACCTGCGTCAAGAGACTGATGTTGCTCCATTAGTCAGCCTGCTGGTGGGTGCCGGCGTTCAGGTAGAAGAGGTCCGTAAAGGTAAAGCCAGCCTGGAAGAGGTATTCCTGACGCTGATGGAGGAGGAAAGATGATGAGCGACATTCGGACCGTGATGTGGAAGGAAAGGAAGGGACTATTCCGCCAGCAGGGCAGTCTAGTCAGGGTTTTATTGACCTTGCTGATTCCGATGGCTGTTTTCGCCATCTGGACCCCCTGGCAAGAGGGGCGTGGCTGGCTGGAGAGTCCTTTCTCGCTCATCGTCAGCGTGTTTATCCCAATGCTGCTGGTAGGGATGATGATTCCCGAGTCATTCGCTGGAGAACGAGAACGCCATACTCTGGAGACGTTGTTGTCGAGCCGTTTGCCCGACCGGGCGATTCTGTTTGGCAAGATAGCCATGTCCGTCGGTTTAGCCTGGGGAATAACGCTTTTCGCACTCCTTCTGGCCTTGGTGACATTAAACATCGTCCACTGGGAAGGCCAGATTATGTTTTATACGCCAACCATCGCTCTTGTCAATATAGCTCTGAGCTTCATATTGGCCAGCATTATGGCGTGCCTTGGTGTGCTGATCTCGCTGCGAGCGGCAACAGTACAGGGGGCACAGCAAACACTGATGTTCGCTACACTGATGCCTCTGACACTTCTGGGGGTTATAGTAACCGTAGTCCTTGGCAGCAATTCACAATGGATAGAACGCTTTAAGGAGATAGTAGGGAGCATAGATTCGACACACCTCATTCTCATCGTTGGTGCCGTTCTGGTTGTGGCCTGCCTTGGATTGCTCTGGGCAGCGATGAATCGTTTCCAGCGAGCGCGGCTGATACTCAATTGACACATAGTGGGCAAAATAAGATCGAATACTATGGAACAATCCAACCATTAAAATCGTCGTTGACTGTAGAAGCCTGCCCGGGTTGATAACCTCGAGGTTGAAGAACTCGCAACCTCGGAAAGAAGGCAACTATGAAGAAGTTACTATTTAGTCTGCTGGTTCTGGTATTATTTATTGGCTCTATTGGCTGCACCAACGAGAGCGATGTCATTATCAAACAGGCCACGGTTGACAGTATCGAGATCCTGCTGCTCGAATCGTTCCCGCTTCAGGTCAATGTTGTGGCACGAGGCAATTTACCCGATAGCTGCACAACCATACATGAGATCACCAGGGAGCGAGACGGTAACACATTCCAGGTTACCATCACCACCACCCGCCCTGCGGACTTATCATGCGCTCAGGTGCTTGTACCATTCGAGGAAGTGATATCGCTGGACGTGCTGGGATTGCCGGCGGGCATCTACACTGTGAATGTAAACGGGGTGATTGACACCTTTGAATTCACGATGGACAATACACTAAACGAGCAGTAATCGAGCCAGCACCAACTGCAATTGAGATTGGTTCTAGAACAGGATAGTAGCATCCCACAAAAGCATGAAGCGCAGGTCATCCTCAAGAGGGATATGAAATCGGTCATCTGCCTGATTACAAGCAGATGGTAAAAGGATAACCTTAAATACTAATAGAGGTGGCGCGATGAAAACAGCAAGGTTTGCACTAATCGCACTATTGGCAACGACGGTTTTAAGATTCGGCATCCGGCGTTTGCGGAGGGCACAGGTCGCGCGACGCTAGATTCTCCAAAAGCGTGCAATGTCTACCCAGACACTGCGTGAATACTAAAAAGGTGGTAAAAGAGGATGAAAAAGCTGCTATCCGGCCTGCTGATTATAGTATTGCTCGTCTCCACTGTGGGATGTAGCGAATGGATATCGCAGACACCCGAGCCTACTGTGACCCCCACACCTACCGAGGTAACGCCTGAACCAACGTCTACACCTGAACCTACGCCTGAACCCTTATATGAGGACGCCAGCGGATTGTTTAGTGTTCCCATACCTACAAACTGGACTGCGGAGCAGGCCGAAGGGTATGGCATCCTGACCAGCCCTGATGGAAACATGACAGCCTATGTGATTGCGGTTGAGGCAGCGAGTGTCGAAGAGGGTATGCGTATAGCATGGGGAATTATCGATCCCACGTTCGATCTCGAGCCGGATGAGGTTATACAGGAACCAGTCACAAACGGTGCCGATGAGGCTGTCACCATCATTTACGACACCGGAGACGATAACGAGATCATCATCGCTGGCGGTTGGCTGTACCAGGGAATCGCGTACCTGGAGATATTCCACAGCGATCTGGTCACATTCCAGAAGCGTGTATACCAGGTAACGGTCATCAACAGTGGCTACGATATCTATGCGCTGGAAGAGACCGACCTGAGCAATACTGAGCCGTTACCACTGAACGATGAGCTATTGGCAGAACTGGAAGCCTATATTGTCGAGGCTATGGAACGCTACGAGGTGCCAGGAGCAGCAGTTGCCATAGTTAAAGACGGCGAGATTGTCTATGCAAAAGGCTTTGGCGTGCGCGAAATGGGAGGTAACGATCCCGTCACGCCAGATACATTGATGCTAATCGGTTCGACCACCAAGACAATGACAACTATGCTCATGGCGCAGCTTGTCGATGATGGGATGATGGATTGGGATACTCCAGTCGTAGATATCATGCCCACGTTTACCGTTGCC
>JAXHUK010000169.1:0-5784 GCA_034189725.1 Chloroflexota bacterium
GCCCGACGTCGGGCATCACCTGCCCCTGCCACTCCTGCTCCCGCAGGATTGACATTATCATGTCATTCTGAGGGAGCATTCTGCGACCGAAGAATCCCCCGTATGAACAGCCAGAGATTCTTCGCCTGTAGCTCAGAATGACACGGGCTTACGTGGTGGGTAACCTGGAGTATCCGCTCCAGCGTTATCGGAGCCTTATACGCCCTGGATTCCTGCTTTAGCAGGAGTGGCAGTGCCATGTCTTTGCGAGCGCAGCGAAGCAATCTCACTCCTCCCACCACCTGGATTGCTTCGTCGCTCCGCTCCTCGCAAAGACAGTAATGAATCCCTGTTTTCATGCCCGTGGTGCCGATAGCAAATCGGCGTGGATGCTCCACCATACGCGACCGCGTAAGCGGAGGTTGTTTTGATGAGAATAGCATGATAGTATTTCCGCAGTAATCTATCATACTTATTGCCATGAGCGCCATAAATGATGAAAATAGACATGAGTTACTGTCCTCGCCATGACATCGATGTAATCGGTGGACGAAGCAATCACGGGAGCAGTGGTTGAAGAGGCCAGAAGGTGCCAGCCAGACATTCAGGCATACTGATGTTCAGCCAGCCAGACATCTGGGACCCTGAAACTGATCCTGGAGGGGATATAGTAGCAAAACCATACATAACGGGCACAGGTTCTTTGAGGGCTTTCTGATGAATAAACGGCGAAAATTCACCCTCGGCGGTGTGATACGGAGCATTGGGTACGGAGCCAGGGGTATCCATGTAGTAGTAGCCTCGCAGCCCAACGCATGGATTCATGCTGTGGTTACAGTGCTGGTAGTTATCGCCGGCCTCTACTTTGGCTTCACCAACATTGAGTGGGTCATCCTCGTGATAACGATTATACTCGTATGGGCTGCGGAATCCCTGAATTCCGCCGTTGAATACCTTGCCGACCTGGTTTCACCTGACTATCACCCACTGATCAGGAAGACCAAGGATGCTGCCGCTGGCGGTGTACTGATAACGGCCATCGGCTCAGTGATAATCGGCATAATCATTATCGGCCCCTATATACTGGAGCTTTTCCGAGGCTAGGTAGTACTGGAGTGACAATGGCGTTTACATTGAGCGAAGTGGTTCCCTGGGGCAGGTCATACAACGAGTATATGAGCATGTTCAACCTCAGCGAGGACGACCTGTCGCTACGCATACTGGGATGTGGCGATGGCCCGGCAAGCTTCAATGCCGTGATGTACCGGAACGGTAAAACGGTCATCTCAGTCGATCCCATCTATGAGCTTTCCTCCGGACAGATACGGGAGCGTATCGATGCTACCTACCCGACGATGATGGAGCAATTGCAGGCCAATCAGGCAGACTTCGTGTGGCACACTATTCCCTCTGTCTCAGAACTGGGCAATATCCGTATGACTGCAATGAACGAATTTTTACTCGACTTTGAACCAGGCAAGGCGCAGGGACGTTATCGTGCCCTCAGCTTGCCATCACTGCCGTTCGGTGACGCGGAGTTCGATCTTGCATTGTGCTCGCACTTTTTATTTCTCTACACCGAGCAGTTATCAGAGGAGTTCCATCTTGAAGCGATACTGGAAATGCGAAGAGTTGCCAAAGAGGTACGGATATTCCCACTGCTCGACCTGGGTGCTAACCCATCACCCTACGTGGATAGAGTATGCGAACAAATCCAGGCACTGGGATATTATTACGAAATGCAACCCGTACCCTATGAATTCCAGCGCGGCGGTAACACAATGCTGCTTCTACGGTGATTTCAGGGTAGATGAACCTGTGTACCCGATGCATTTTCCATACCAATCTGATATGATAAAGCATGAATATCTCACTATGCTATCTGGAACTATGATTAGGTAAGAGTAACGGTATTCACCGCAGAGGATGCCGAGTAATTGACAAAGGGGGAAAGATGTTCAGGGAACAAATCAAGGTGCTGGACTGTACAATTCGCGACGGCGGGCTTATCAACAACCACGATTTCGACCACCGCTTTGTACGGGAGGTGTATAAGGCAGTATCAGCAGCAGGCGTTGATTATATGGAGCTAGGGTACAAAAACTCCAGGGAGCTTTTCTCCTCTGAGGAATTCGGCCCCTGGAAGTTCTGCGACGATGCTGATATAGAGCGGGTAATCGACGGGATAGAATCCAATACCAAGATTTCCATCATGGTCGATGTGGGTCGAGTAAATATCGATGATGTGAAACCAGCGGCCGAGAGCCCTGTGGATATGATACGGGTTGCCACCTACGTTAAGGACATCGACAAGGCGATATTCCTGGTAAATCACTTCGCCGACAAGGGCTATGAGACCACCACCAACATCATGGCGATCTCCCGTGACATGGGGCCAGAACTGGATGAAGCGCTTCACCAGCTTCAGCAGGAAAGTAAAGCCAATGTAGTCTACATCGTCGATAGCTTTGGCTCATTATACCAGGAAACCGTCGAAGATCTGGTTAATCGAACTAAAGGTATTCTGCAAGGGAGAGAGATCGGATTTCACGGGCACAATAACCAGCAACTAGCTTTCAGCAACACCATAGAGGCAATCATTCATGGCGCTAACTACCTTGACGCTACAGTATATGGAATCGGCCGTGCTGCGGGGAACTGTACCCTGGAATTACTCATGGGATTCTTGAAGAATCCAAAGTTCGACCTGCGCCCGATCCTGGACTTGATATCGAACGAGTTTATCCCCTTGAGGGAGAAGATCGAATGGGGTTACATTATCCCCTATTTCATAGCGGGCATGATGAACGAACACCCTCGATCGGCTATGGCATTACGTGAAAGTGACCAGAGGGAGAACTACCGTGATTTCTACGAAAGCCTCAGGGATGCCGATCTGGACTAGGTCACAGAAATAACGATGGATATCGACCAGTTCAAGCGATTACCCATACTGGGAATAGTGCGGGGGGTGGAAGCCGATGCCATTGAACCGCTTGTCGAAACTGTGGTGTCAGCCAGACTGCAGACAATCGAGATCACAATGAATACCCCCGGTGCCCCGGATTTGATTCGCCGAATGGTGGACGCAGCAGGGGATCGTCTCACGGTAGGCGCGGGCACCGTTCTCACGATGGAAAGTTTACACGCAGCACTGGATGCCGGGGCAACATTCATTGTCATGCCCACGTTGGTGCCCGATATCGTGGAGTACTGTGCCCAGCGACAGATTCCTGTTTTTCCAGGCGCCTTAACCCCCCAAGAAATATATACCGCCTGGTGTGCCGGGGCTACCATGGTAAAGGTATTCCCTGCCAGGCTTTTTGGACCAGCGTATTTCAAAGAGATAAAGGGCCCCTTTAACGATGTGGAACTTCTCGCCTGCGGTGGAGTAACTGCGGAAAACATTGGTACGTATCTTTCCAACGGAGCCTCCGCGGTGGCGATTGGCGAGAGTGTGTTCCGAAAGGAGTGGCTCACATCTCACCAGTTTACACGCATCGGTGAGGCTGTAGAATCACTTACTCTGGGACTAGCTCACATGGCGGATCGTTGAAGGATTGCCTGAAGCAAAAGTGCTCAACACAATAAAAATCAAATAAGAGATAGAGCTATGCATTGTCCGGTACCTATGGATATTATAGAGAAGACCACTTGCTGTATCAAAGGATTTCCCTGCCAGAAGCCTGAATGGGAACCGAGAGGTAAGATCATATATGCGTTCAGCGACAAACTCCTCCAAATCGACAGCGATGAATATGAACGGAGAGTCTGTAAGTACTTCGTTAGCTTTGGCAGTGGACACTACTGCACCTGTCCGACCCGGATGGAGATCTTTAATCGGTATAAAGTATAAGGGCTGACAATTCTAGCAGTGCTCTGTCGTATGGCGGCATGCGAGAGGCGGTGCTCCACGCATGTAGACTACTCTTCGTGTGACACTCGTTCAATCTCCCTAAAAACTTTTCTGTGGGCAATAGCGGGTCTCCTGATGCGAATCCCCCTGTCATGTAAAACTCTCCACCCGCCTTTTCCAATACCGAGGTTTTTTTATCCCTGCATTGTGAACGGGGACAGCATGAATGCGGGTGGAGCGAAATGTTCGTCGCTGATTCGTAAACTATGCTAAAATAGTTCTGTATGTCTATTATAAAAGTCAGAAACGTTGTCAAAAGGTTTGAATCTATTACCGCTGTTGCTGGTGTCGACCTTGACATAGTTGAAGGTGAGTGTTTCGGCCTTCTGGGCCCCAACGGTGCCGGCAAAAGTTCTCTTATACGCATGATTATTGCCTCTTCTCCTATCACAGAAGGAAACATCTGGGTCGACGGCAAAGACATCACTGTAGCGCCGCGTGAGGTAAAAGCAACAATGGGAGTAGTGCCCCAGGAGGATAATCTCGATCCCGACCTGAATGTGCTGGAAAACCTGATCACGTTTTCTCGCTATTTTAATATATCCAAAATAGAGGCACAACAACGAGCCCTTGAACTTCTCCGCTTATTCGAACTTCATGAGAGGCAGAAAGCCATGATAGATGAGCTTTCCGGGGGTATGAAACGCCGCCTGCTCATAGCACGAGCACTTTTAAACCAACCAAAGCTAATCGTACTCGATGAGCCTACTGTTGGCCTGGACCCTCAAGCGAAATACCTGGTATGGCAAAGGTTGCTATCACTCAAGAAACAGGGCATAACGCTTGTACTGTGTACCCAGAACATGGAGGAAGCATGGCATCTCTGTGATCGCCTTGCCATTATGTATGAGGGAAAGATCACTGCGCTAGACTCGCCTCAGGAACTGCTTGCCAAGCATGGTGGAAGTCAGATACTCGAGGCTCACATTCGCTCTCCGGACAAAAAGGATTTCGTACTCGCCAAGCTGGCAGAACAGCATATTGACTGGCAAGAGATCGAAGGTACGCTTCACATATTCCAGGGAGATGGCCAGGTGTTAGACGATGAGTTGAGTAACGGACTGGCTATCCGGGCTCAGCACGTTCCTACTCTGGAAGACGTTTTTCTCAAGCTAACGGGGAGGTCGCTCCGAGAATGATGGGGGTATCGTACCGCTCACTGCGCGTATGGCAGCGTAACCGTGATGTGTTCTTCAAGCTGTGGAAGAGCGAGGTTCCCGGTGTCTTTGCCGAACCCCTTCTGATACTGCTGGCCATGGGATTGGGCCTGGGAGCCTATGTGGTGCTGGAGGATGGCGAACGATATATCGAATTCATCGCCCCCGGGATAGTAGCGGCCTATGCCATGTTCAGTGCCAGCTTCGAATGTACCTACGGCAGCTTCATTCGCATGGAATATCAGAAAACCTACGATGCCATCATTACGACCCCGCTCAACATTGAGGATGTGGTGCTTGGCGAGATACTCTGGGGTGCCACACGATCGCTCATTACCGCTTGCGCGGTAATGCTCGTTATCACCGCTTTCGGATTGGTGTCATCTCCGTGGGCGCTCCTCGCACTACCTCTGGCAGTGGTATCAGGAATCATGTTTTCATCGATTGCGCTGTTTTTTACCTCGCTATCGCCAGCTATCTATTCATTTAACTACTACTTCACCCTGTTCATTACACCCATGTTCTTCTTCAGCGGCGTGTTCTTTCCCCTCAATGAATTCCCAACAATGATACAGCACCTGAGCTGGATTGCTCCACTAACGTCGGTAACCAATCTGATGCGGGCCGTAATCAGCGGAAGCCCTGGTGACGGATCCTGGTGGTCACTGGCGATCATGGTGGGCATTATTATCATCTTCTTCCCGTTATCGTTACTCAGGATGAAGCGACGTC
>JAXHUK010000017.1:0-7958 GCA_034189725.1 Chloroflexota bacterium
CTGAACCACAACTTTTGAAACCTGTCGGCTTGCGGTAAGTCGAGCATTGAACTCAATCAAATCCTCATTCCATTCCAGGGCTGGGGGAGTCTCCCCACTGGGAGTTTGAACGAAATGAAGCTTGCTTTCTTTCACAAAAACACAGAAGCCGATTCTCTGGGCACGTTCGATCAAGAACTCCCAGTCGGTCTGATTATCCTGATAGACATGGTCATATACCTGCTGGGTTGAATCGACCTTCGACCCCAATCCATATTTGCCCGCAATCGATGTCGCCATGTCGCTATCTTTTACATTCTGGTATGTCTTGGATTTCTTACCTCGATTGAGCCGATGTGATTTGTCATATCCACGCAGCACAACGGTGCCCCCACCGAGATCCCTATTCAATCGTGGTTCGATCGCTGTAATCTCACCGGTCAGGAGCTTCACCTCAGATTCGCCAGATCTGGAGGAGAGTTCCACCCTCGCTCCCACAGAAAATGTATCGGCATCCATCCACTCCATGTTAGGATCCCTCAGGTGAATGGCAAACATGTCGGGAAGTGTCAGACTGTCATCTATTTCGGCGGAAACAAGCGCATCCATTATTTGCTCGTTAGCATCAGTCCCGTCGAATTTCAAATATACATTTTGTCGAAGTCGAGGCACAGTACACGTCTCCTAAGTAAGTGGTGCAATTGCGAGCACTTGCCCGGGTGCCAATCTCATTGGATCGTCCAGGTTGTTTATGTCCGCCAGGTAACGCCAATGGTTTGAATCGCCATATTCGTCGAATGCAATCCAGTCCAGCGTTTCCCCCTGCTTTACCTTCCGAACTTTATACCCCGGTTTGCTGACCGTCGTGGGATTCTGACCGGGATATTGTCCCTCCTCGGCTGCCTGTAAGAACGTCACATTCATAGTAGACCTGACCGGTGTACCATCAGGAAGGAAAAGCGTGAACTTCTGGCTTATATTGGTAATAACAGCCTTAAATGACCAGGCTTGCCCCCAGCGAAACTCACATTGAGGAGGCCATCCCTTATTCCCCTTATCCTTGTTGTCAGGATTGATCATCATGAGCTTCCAAATCTTGTCAGTGTGTGTCTTGCGCACATCCTTACCAGTCTCATAGGTATCAAAAAACAATTCCATTTTCAGTGTCATGGCCTGACCGCCACTGAATTCCACTTTAGGCACGTTCTTGCCCGTGATCATCTCCGCCTGCCACGTGTTTGTCTTAGCGAACGTGTACTCCTTTGGCCTGAACATGCACTCGATGGTTTCATTTGTGTCGAGGTTCTTTATTTGTGCCTTCTCAAGTCCCATGGTTACCTCCAGAACTACGACCTATCTGTATCCAGCTCGCTCCCTTTCAACTGCAAGTCTTCTCCTGACAATTGCATAGACCTGGCGAGCAATGACTTCGGTGTCAGTCCCTTCAGCCTGCGATCCGTCTCCTGATTGATATTGCTCACTTTGAGAAGAGCTTGTAGCTGTTGTTGATTCATCAACCACCGATCGAGATATTTCCTGTGTCGGCGTACCGCCCCGGGAGGTCGTCTTCACGTGTGCCAGCACCATATCGACCGGTTCATACCCTCTCCGTGCACTTTGGGGATAGCTATCTCCCTGGATACTTTGCATCGGAAGGCGTGATAGCTCAAGGTCACTGCCTGATATGCCTTTACTTATTTCCAATCCTCCTCCGCTCACGCCAGAGAGTGATCTGCTCCGTTGTACGCCAGATCGTGATACGCCCGTATCTGCAGTGTGAGTTTTTCTACCAGGCATCTCAATAGGCGTATATCCAGCGAAAAGACCACCTGTGCTAATCGAAAAACTGGTTGTCTCATCTTCACCAGTAGCATCTTCAGTTGATAACGATCGATCCAGGGATACTGACTGAAATGGTATGGTACGGTGAATAGTTTCAGTTGGTTTGTACTTATCATCGATCGTTTTAGCAAGACCTCTGTCTAGCAATGTCTGGGGTTGACCTTTGATTCCTGCCTTCGATGATAAAAACAAGGGAACGCGCTGGATCAACGTCGGCAGCTCTCTTTTAGTGGAATATGCAGCATATTCTCCTGTTACCTGCTTCATAACAGGCGTTTCTGTATCACGTTCTTTATGTATGGTCGTCCCTGTCTCACGTTCCCTGTGTCCGATCGGTATCTCTGGCTTCGTTTCCTGATAACGTTGCAGTAAAGGTAATGATTCTGCGGCTCCCTGAAACGTACCAGCATCGTCAGGCAAATACTTGTGTGTAATGACCCGATCCAGAGTTTCTCCTTGCACTCTCTCCGATTCTCTCTGTATACCTTCTTTCTGTGATTGTGATACCGGGAATTTTTGAACGACCGGTGCATGTTCACCATCCAGTGCCAGGGAAACCTCGGATTCACCTGCATACTGCTTGCCTTTGCCTTTCCTGGCTGTCATCACAGATGGAGTTCGATATGATGGCCTGAGCTTCCTTGATACGAACGACAGGGATAATGGAATAGGACTGGTATACACTCTTCTTGAGACCACCCTCTCCACTGGTTTACTCTGAACTGACGGTGCCTCAACCATCTCCTGTGCTCCGGGATACGGTTCCCTACCAGATACTTCAACACCATCTACCCCCTCAGTGGATCGGGGGCTCTCTACTGTGGCATCGGCATGCTCAGCAACCGGTTCACGTTGTTTCTCGGGGGTTCGCTGCACAGAACTCGGTCGTTTACCCCTGATAGGGCTCGCCTGTTTTACCAACTCTATGGCTTTTCTGGAAATCGATCGTACAAATGATGGTTTTTCCGTGATGGAACGTGCGCCAGGTCGCGATGGTATCAATTGGGCATCGGTCTCATGCCGAGATTCGATTGGAGTCTTTTCCACTCCGATTTCAGCAGACATTGCGGAACGACTACTGGCCTCAGAATGTGAGCTCCTGATGGAACTCTCTTCAGACCGCGACAATCTACCCATTGCTTCCTGGGGTCTGAATTCCGGTACCGCACTAACCGGTTTTGGAACAACGCTCTCCGCTGCCTGCTTCGGTAAGGGTTGCATTCCCTTGCTTTGTAGCACCGCCCCCGGAGAAGCCATTATGCTATATTTATGTAGTTTTTCGTGTTGCGCTCTCGAGAATTGATCGGCATCTGTCAGAGCTGTTTTCCTGCCAGTAGTCATACTGCTCTGGATAGATGCTACTCGCTGTACTTGACGCTTCTGCACCTGAGTATGCCCGCTACCCGCTAATCTATCAGACCCGGGTGCCTCTCGGATCGCCGTAGTCGGGATAGCGATATCCCCCAACCGCGAGAATCCCTCCTGTTCCGCAGAATACACAGTTTCAGTCTGGTTATCGGATTGTGGCCTGATCTTCTTCCCACGATCGAACCAGGCCATATCAGGTGAGTCAGCGTTTATTTCGCCTATCCGCTTTGACTGTATGATCCTGCGTGAAAGGTCACTCACTCGTGCGATTACATTAGTATTCCATACATTGATTTTCGATATCTGCCTCGCTACGGACGGGAGAGTATTCGCCCTCCAGAGTGACACTTTTCTTACCGGTGATGCTGCATGGCCAGCAATCCACGACGTGAGTCGATTGTGCCGTGAAGCAATTTTGGATCCCAGTGGACGTACAACGGTCTCCCAGCTCGGCTTCTCACCGGTACTATTCGTTTGTTCGTTTTCACTTCGAGCCATTGCGAATCTCTAACCCTTATTCTGAATACTCATACCTTCATGAGCAAATTCAATCGACTCAATAGAAACCAAGTTATCGCTGGCCTTGAATGGCGGCCCCGACCATTTTATGGGGTAGGCTTTCTCCAGGTCCCATCGCCTCACCTCTGTGCCATCCTGCCCATAGAGGACGATTGAGATATTCTGTCGCTCAACCTTGCGATTCATTACCTGTTGAAACCAGTCCCACAGATCATTAGAGGCTGTCATGCCCCGTTTGAGAATCACGTTAGGAAACTTCACTCGCCCGGGCAGCTTATGTACGAACAGGTTATTTCCACCCTCCTGGTACTCGAGAATCTCTATCTGAGCCTCGAGCCCAGAGGCCTCCGTGAATTCCGCGGTGACCACGTTCTCAATTGAAACACCGAACTTCGCACTCGGGAACGCCTCGACCCGTTTACCTGCGTTTGGCATCCCTCTACTCCAGCGTATAGATTGCGATTAACGATACCACTTTATCGATACTGAAGGGCACAGGTGATATCATTTCACACTCGCCGCTCTCTTTCTATAATCAGCTCTCGCATCATCATGCGATATACTATGTCAGCTATTCCCTCAATATCTACCTGTTGTCCCGTCTCCGATGGCTCTGCTTCTGATTGTGTTTCTTGTTCGCCTGTTCGCGCAATCCGCTGAACAACAGGTTCCTCTTGCCATTTTCGTGCACCTGATTGTATTGCAGGAACGCCTGATAACTGTCCTGATCCCTCACTAACGGCACCAGATACCAGACTTTGTTCATGGCCGTATGGTCGCAAGACCTCTTTTCTACTTATCCAGATTCTCTCCACATGCCCCGGTCTCTGCCATTCACTCGCGACGGATCGTTCACCATACCTGCGCACCAGATTATCAGCCTGGTGATTATCATGCACTCGAATATCTTTCGTGTCAGATCCCGGAGGATTCTCCATCTCGTTCATGGTTTCTTTGCCTGTGGCCTTTCGTTACTACACAACTCCCTTCACACTACGCTTGTTTAACAAGAAGGCATACTGCTCCACCCGCACACCTTTAGAACGACCACGCTCGTGTTATTCTATTCCTCTCCTTCGCTCAGCCGACGGTTGATCTCAGCAATCTTCTCCACCCATTCACGCCGATCGTCATGCTCCATCATCAGTATGTCATCAAGCGGCCAGTGGAGATAGTAGGCAATGTAGGCTACCTCCTCGAAAAGGTCTTCGAGGGGGTAGCCTTTTATTCCCCCGGGTTGCCAATGTCCACTTCAAAGGTGTGATTGCACTCCGGGCAGGTTACAGGGCGGCTACTGGTACCCTCCTCATTGATCTGGCGATAGAACTCCTGCAAGTAAGCCAGATCAGCGGAAAATAGCCCCTCAATAATTCCAGGCGTTATTTCCGTAATCGTCCCCAGCTTCGTTATCACCCTTGATAGCAGAACAATTACCAGATACGCCTGGTTCGACCTGACCCGCATGTCCTTCATGGGTTGGATCTCATCGAGGGCGGTGGCAAGCCGCATCACTCCCTCTTTTTGTATATTGCCATCCTTATCCACATATCCCCGCGGCAATGTGAAAGCGAATTCGGTCTGCAATACCATCAATTAGTCCTTTCCAGTCGGGCCAAGCCAGTTTATGCCTTTCTTTCGATCCTCTCACAGGCGAGCACTATCTTCTCAATAGCGACATCGTTACTGGAGGAATCCAGGTCAGGGCCAGACAGTTCAGCCGGCCAGCATTCTTCAAGGAAGAACTCCCCAACTCGCTCGTCAGCGTGATTGTACAGAACGATAGTGCAATTCTTACGCTCGTCGGCAATTTTGCCATCCACAATCTTCTGACGCCAATCGAACAGGTCCATATTATCTGTATACCCACGCTCCATCGTAATGTCCCCGACCGAGAGTTGCCCCGGCTGTTTCATAACTATGGTCTTTCCATCCTTGGTCTTCTGTTCCGTTATAATCTCATGTTTGGTTGAGATTCCCGAGCATTTCTTGAAAACACCCTTACTGTCCCCCTCGATCTCCAGACCGAAAGAAGAGGCTTGCAATGAATCTCTGAACGGTCCTGGTCTAAATGTTGGCATGAGTTTTTACCTCCTTAATGTGTTATTCTGCACCCGGTCCAGCCCACTGGCTGATACGGAATATGACAAATTCTGCCGGCTTAACAGGACAAATACCGATCTCAGTGATAACCTGCCCTGCATCGCGAATCTCTACGGGATTGAGTTCTTCATCGCACTTGACGTAGTAGGCCTCGGCAGGAGTAGCCCCGAAGAGAGCGCCATCCATCCATACCCTCTTGAGGAACGCCCCGACATCACGCCTGATTTTCGACCACAATGCCATATCGTTCGGCTCAAAAACCACCCACTGGGTGCCATTCTCAATAGATTTCTCCACGAAGTTGAACAGACGCCGTACGTTGATATAGCGCCATGATGCATCGCTTGACAGGGTCCTGGCTCCCCACACACGAATGCCACGTCCCGGAAACGCTCGAATGCAATTGATGCTGTTGG
This sequence comes from Chloroflexota bacterium, assembly GCA_034189725.1. Lineage (GTDB taxonomy): Bacteria > Chloroflexota > Dehalococcoidia > SZUA-161 > SZUA-161 > JAXHUK01. The sequence continues at coordinate 6,225 of JAXHUK010000017.1, forward strand.
GATTCAGAATTTCCTGTTCACTCTTGGTAATGGGTACCTCCAGCCCGATAGCACCCGCTACGATCTCGTTGGCTGGTGCCTTGTGCACACCACGAGTATTATCGCTGCGAGCCCAGATGCCAGCCATGTGTCCTGATGGTGGCACAAATATCGAAGGAGGGTCCTCAGGTCCCGCCAATGGATTGGCGACCTTAATCCACGGGTAGTAAAAAACCGCATACGACGAATCATATCCCGCCTCGTTTACAACCCAGTCTTTGACCTCTTGAGGATTCTGGCCGGGAAGACAATCTATGATAGCGACGCGATCTTGCATGTTGTTGCAGTGATCGATCATCGCTGTCTGGATAATCTTGACCCCCTCCCTGTCAATTTGACCTGCTTTATACAGAGCCATAATATCCGGGCAGATCACCATTGTGACCTCGTCTGCCAACTCGAGTCCGTTTATGCCAGAGCGTTCAGCAGCATCACCAGCAAAAACATCCGGAGTGACAGCTTGAACAGTGACAGTAGTAGAGGCAGGAGCAGAAATGGTTAACGGATATGTCCCTGGCTTGGGCATCTTGTCCAGCATACTCAGAGGAGATTCTTTCTCTTTTACCCTCACCAGTTTGGATTCCTTGTTGACCGTTTCTACGACGTTACGGATTCCCTTACCTTTTCTGAATGTCAGGTTTTCGAATGTCTCTTCCTTGGCACCCACCTTGATCTTAAGATTGAAGAGATCATCGGGCGCTTCTTCGCCAGCAGGCTTCTCTTCCTCTCCCGCAGGTCTGCCAATCCCCCCGCTGGACTTGGTAATCTCCACACTTCCCTCACCCTCTTCGAGGGCGGTTATTTCAAGAGTCTCTATTGCAGGTTGAGCACCACTGGAAAGTGCTCCTATCGCCTTTGAAGGTCGCACTTCCTCCGCTTCACCGCCTCCGGGGAGTCGAGTAACATAGCAGCTACCGCCACCATTATTGAAGTATCCGTACACCGCGTGTGCCAGGTAGCCTCCGGGAACGAATTCCCCAAATGTCTGTACAAACTGGCCCCAGTTTGCGATAAAAGTCGGGTAGTTAATTGGACCTTCATTGGCAAAACCAACGAAACCTGCTACTGATGTGGCAACACCCTCAATGGGCTTAGCCCCTTTATCGATCTCTTCGACATATACACCAGGGGTAAGATACTGAGGTGACATATTGCGCCTCCTTTCGTGTTTTATGCTATGCCGTCTGTGGTTCTCGGTCCTTTAAGAGATCTTCATAGCTCGTTACAGTACGGCAATCCATGTAACTGGCCATGAAACCCCTTGTATAATTGTTCACATTTCCTCCACCCCCTTCTTTTGCTGTCTACATTTGTCAGCTTTTTTACTTCCCACACACGATATATAGCAGCATCTACAGTTCTATATCGTAGTTGCTGGTGGGTACTGTAATAGACACCTGGTGTTTCTTCTCACCAGGAGGAGTTACCTCAAACGTGTGAGTGCCAAACCTCATCCTGCGGAAGGCGTATATGCCTTCACGATTCGTGGTAGTGCTCATTTGCAACTCCCTCGCTGAGACAGTAACCTCAGGGATACCCTCATCGGGTTTCCCCTTACGGTGGACAACCCCGCTTATCATAATTACCTCATCCGGGCCCTGTCCGCCATCTCCTGTGAACCTGAGCACTTTCGTTCTCACCTCAGGAGCAGTGAACTCTATACTGAGGTCTACGGGAATAGTGACCACATAACTG
>JAXHUK010000170.1:0-10868 GCA_034189725.1 Chloroflexota bacterium
GCCACATGCATTCCAAATCGAATCAAAACAAGGTTTGAGAATGCTTTCTGAACTGACATCATAATTGTCCACAACAATCTCTGGTAATAATAAAATGTCCCTATCGATTGTTTGGCTATTGCGTCTTAAATGAAATGGGACAGCCATTGAGTAGCCTTTAACACCAAGTAGGGCTAGGAAAACGAAGACCGGTGGTTCAATGTCTAAATCCCTAAGAATGGAGATATAGCTATTGATCGCATGAGTCAATTCTTTTTCATAAACAATGCTTGGTATTAGGAGTATATCTTTTTCATAAGGTTCCAATAATGATCCTTCAACAGCCTCAATGATACCATTCCTGAATAGTTGAACGTAAGAGTGGGAAAGTTGGTCTCTATCAGCAGAGTAAGTCAAAAAACCATCTAGGTTGTACCTGAAGTTACAACCTGTGCAATACATTGGCATCGTCTTCTTACCTTGTGAAGCTATCTTGTCTATCTCGTAGTTCTGTGCAGGATTAAATGAAATTATAGGTATTAGGTGTAGAACAATCTTGGGATTATTATCCAAGGGTACAGGAGTTTCATTGGCGTATATCTTTGATATTCTGTCTAATCTGAAATTTCTGATTCTCTCAACTATTGTTTCTGATAGATTAAAAGCAGTTCTTAATTCAGCAACATCCATTTCGTACTTGCCATTGGTACCTCGCGAGTAAAATTTATTGTGTCCTTTATAAATGACGCGATGAGGGCTAGCCCAACTCTTTGGGACTCTAACTACTATAGCAATTTTTGAGTTGGCTAGGTTGATAGGCTCAATAGCGAACAATACTCTCGGTTCGATTCCATCCCTGATAATGTTATCTATCCTCGCAATTTCTTGATCGGTATTTCCTATACTTAAACCCTTAAGTATAGGAAATCCTGTACTCCTGTCCTCGACGATACCGTATATCAAGTCTCCCCCGCTCGTATTGGCAAAAGAGGAAACATCCGCAAGAAACTCTTTCTTATCTGAATCTGAATTGCCAGGCAATGATTCTTTATACTCAATAGTCTTGCATTCCAACACAGAATTATCTATTAGAGCCTGCAAATCCTGCTCAGTAATTTGATCAATGCTCTTATTAATCATGGCTATCCTCTTCCTGCGAATCGCCGATAAAATGGCGACTTCTTTAGATTGCCCATATTCTATAGCAATTGTTGCTCTAATAACAAGAAGAGGCTTCTATTCGCGGTGACGCTGGTAAAAGAAGCATAAATAATCTCGATAGGAGGGCAATCTAAAGATTGAGAGCAGCGAGCTTTAGAGTACGTCGTTAGGCTTCATTGCCACTTTGTACCTCGGGGGGAATCGACAAACTTTGTGTACTCGATAGCCTCCAGTTGAACCGTCTTCGGAACCTTTCCAGAATACTTATGGTTTTCATGCCAAAGAGGCCGAGGAACAATGCGTTTCCTATGGCGTGGAAAGTGTCCAGCCATATACTGTTGAGCTGATACACCAGGAAAGTCTTGAATGAAAGAGGGTATATGAATGAGACCCAGTACCAGGTGTTTACCAGCCAGCCATAGAGGTACGCCCCGACGATGCCGAAGACAACGAGCCATACCCGCCCCAGGTTGAAGCGCCTGAGATATGCGGCGCAAACCCCGATCAATCCCCAGGCCAGCATCTGATAGGGTGTCCATGGCCCTTGCCCCAGAAAGAAATTGGAGACGAGCGCTGTCAGGGCGCCCACCATGAATCCTGCCACTGGCCCAAAGACATACCCTGAGCAGATTATGAGGTAGGTGGATGGCTGCACGCTGGGTAGGGCAGCAAAGGGAATCCTGAGCACAGCGGATATCGTTCCCAGCATGGCGATCAGCGCAATCTCTTTTGAGCTTATGGCTGCTGCCTCGAATTCAAAAAAGAATGCCATGATGGCCAGTATGACCACTGTGGTTGCTATCAATCCCCAGTTCATCAAAGCGCTTGATGAGTTCGGGGAAATCATAGGGATGACGACAGCGGCTATGCCTGTAACGAAAATAAGTGCCAGGAACAGGCGGCTCTTCTTCATTTCACTATATCCAGGGCTTCCTCGACCGTAAGTATGTTATTAGGAGCACCGTATTTCTCAAATGCTTGCATAAGGCGATTTATCTGAGGAGAGAAGAACAACGCCCGCGAGAGAACATCCCTCGTGTTGCCATCTACTACAATCTTTCCCTCACTGAGTAATATTACCCTATCCGCATACTCTGCTACCGTCTCTACGTCATGGGTAACCAGGATCACTGTGTTACCTCGCTCCCGGTACCCTTTCAGAAAGCGCATCAACTCGCTCTTGTGCCTGTATTCCATCCCCCGTGTCGGTTCATCCAGAATAAGCACTTTGGGACGTGCAACGAGAACGGATGCTGTGGCAACCCTTTGCTTTTCACCGCCACTCAGCGAACGTGGATACTGTTTTCGATATTCCTTGAGATTGAACAACTCCAGCATCTCCTCGACTCTGCTTGATAGTTCTCCGTGATTGAATCCCATGTTCTTCAGTGTGGCAGCGAGCTCCTGCTCAACAGTATCGGCGAACAGATGATCGTTAGGGTTCTGGAAAACGAAGCCAACATTGTGCGCTAGCTCAGCCACGGTAGCTCTTCGGGTGTCTGTTCCAACTGTATCGATAGTTCCTTTTGTGGGTTTCAGGAGGCCGTTGATGTGCTTGACCAGTGTTGTCTTTCCCGAAGCGTTCCTGCCCATAATAGCGACGAATTCACCCTCGCATATGCTCAGACTTATATTCTTCAGCGCGGTGGGCCCATCAGGATAGACATACCATAGATTCTCGATCTTAATTGTCGGCTGTCCCATGGTTTTCTCAATATGAGAAGGAACGGATTTTTTCGTGTTCTTGAACATTTCCTCCAGCATGGCCCTTCCCTCTTTGACGGTCAGGGGGATGTCGCTGGCATTCACACTGTCACCGCGTAATTTGCGAACCATTCTGATTATAGGGGGTAATCCAACACCGACACTGGACATATAGCCATTTGCCATCATAACCCTTGGTCTATCATCGGCAATGACCGTTCCTTCGTTGAGCACGACTATCCTGTCTACCAGGTGGATTACCCTTTCCAGTCGGTGCTCAACCAGTATCACGGTGATACCCAGTTCGTCGTTAAGGCGTTGCACGATGGAGAGTACTTCTTCAGCGCTTTTTGGGTCCAGTTCCGATGTAGGTTCATCCAGTATCAGGACATCGGGGTGTAGTGCGAGTACCGAAGCGATAGCGACCTTCTGTTTCTCTCCGCCGGAGAGAGCATACACCGGCTTGTAGCGCAGTGAGGAGATCCCCAGGGTATCCAGAGACTCTTCTATTCTCTTGGCGATGACATCTCGCGGAAATGACAGGTTTTCAAGTCCGAATGCTATTTCTCGTTCCACATCCTGGGCGACGAGCTGGTTCTCAGGGTCCTGGAACACCATACCCACCTTTGTGGCCAGCTCTTTTGTCATGTGGTTCATTACGTCGAGGCCCTGTACCGATATGCTACCCTCTATCTCACCTCCGTAGAAATGGGGGATCAGTCCGTTAAGAGAGCGGCAAAGGCTGGATTTGCCACAGCCTGATGGGCCGGTGATGAGGACGAACTCGCCGTCGGCAATTTCAAGATCGATATCGTGCAGAGCCGGCTTTGTGGCATCCCGGTAGCGGAAGGTCAAACCTTTTATGCTAATCAAGGTCGGTTCTCCTCTTCAGGGATGCTAAGAGGACTATCGATGATAAAAAGACTACCAGGATGGGCAGTATAATCCACTCAACAACGCCGAGGTTGATCTCCCCAAGGGTTGGATAATACTGGTAATCCCCGTACCCCTGGATAGTCATGGCTATGCCTAAGGCGCATACGCTGAGTATGGTTAGCAACGTCACGATATCGATACGGCTAAACTGTATATCTTTGTAAAACGTCCTTTTGGTTCCGTTGCCAAAGCCTCTGGATTCCATGGCCTCCGCAACCTGGACTGTCCGGTCAAGGGAGTTTGAAAGTAGAGGTGTTATGATAGACATACGTCCTCTGATCCTTTGCGTTAAACCACCTTTGTCGAGTTCCAGTCCTCTCGAGCGCTGGACATCGGTAATGCGCTCTGCGTCGTCGACCAGGGTGGGAAAGAATCTGGTGGAGAGAGATGTAACAAGGACGGATTTATAGGGCAGCTTCATTTTAATCATCGAGAGCATCATATCGTCAGGATTAACAGTGAGCGTGAGCAGGGTAAAAGCGGAGATTATCGACAGGAGTCGCAGGCACATCATAATGCCAAAGAATGCTGCCTCCAGTGTTACCGCAGGAGTACCAACCAGGGGAAGTTGAAACGGGGCCTGGGCGAGGATAGTGGTGCCATTGTGGCCTACAAGGGCATCTATCAGGACGTTTATAGCTACTATGGCCAGGCAGAGGTAGGCGGCAAACCTCATGAATGAACCCCATTCCTTCACCACGTTAGCTGCAATCACTACGGGGAGTGTTGACAGGAACAGGACGAGAAGAAAGAACGGGTGGTCGAGAATCAGGGCGAGGACCAGAATGCTGCCGACCCATGTCAGTTTGCAGAAAGGGTTGAGCCTGTGGATACTAGTTGCTTTATCTTTATATCTAAAGCTTGTCACTGTGGCACCTTTAGTATCTCTCCATGGTCAATCACTACCGCATACGCATATCGAAGCTGGTCACGATGATCGATCAGGGCTTCTGCAGCGCTATTTACCCCGTCCTCATCTATACCGGATACTATCCAGACTACATTTTCGCAGACACCGATACCGCTGGGATTCCACGGATTTTGCGTCGCCTGGATCATGCCATATCCCGCGCCATATTCGGCCTCGACCTCTCCATTTGAGTTGTAGACCGTTATCAATTCGTCATCGAAATGGATGAAATACCCTAGTTTTTCCCAGACCTGATTCAACTCTGATATCAAGCTGCCAGATGTGGTGCAAACAAGGATCAGATTGGAGTGCTGCTTCTCGGTCTCCGTAAGCGAGTCGGTGCTTTTGGTTGAGATATCCGCCACGCCGAGTTTAAAGAGGCTGCTCTCCAAATCCCTGGCAATCTTTTCAAATCCGTCATCGTAAACAATGGCCGTTGGGTGTAGTTCACCCTGATACCCGTGTAAAAAGGGTTCAGGAACGTTGCCTATGAGTGCCGGGATGAACATGCGAAAGCGCCAGTCGTGAAAGTCGAAGAGTATATCGTCTCCGTCGCTGAGTTTGTAGTCTTCTGCGCCGATGTTGCTTGAGAGTCCATTGATGTAGAGGAACCAGTCCTTCTTGACGGGAAATTGAGACTGAACACCATTAATTGATTGAACGAATCCTCCGCCATATTTAGTCTCGATATCGGCTACCTGAAGCAGGGCATCTTTCACCGAGGTTCCAGGTGGCACTTCAATTGTCTCATCCAGCAGTACGTCTCCACCGAAATCTGTTGTCACTGCTACCTGGACGGTAAGTTCTGTGCTGGTTTCCTCGGGTATTTGCTCTGAGCAGCCCAATAATGTCGTAACAACGAGCAGCGCTATACTAATCAGCATACAACAGCGCTTCATGCTGGTTGCACCATTTGCTGCGAAAATATTCATGATAGCCCCGCTAGCCACTCAAGGATGGATTCGAGTCAGGAGCCTCGCTGCTACCTGTCCCGATTAGCTATCTTTTCTCATGTTCTGTTAATGACAATCCCAGTACCGGTTTGCGTTAGCTCCTTCTGGATACCACAAAGACTAGTGATCCTATGACCAACACTCCGATAATCGTCCCCGTAATCAGTCCCCAGGGTGTCGCCGAAGCGGTATCTGGAGATGGGGGTGTTGCTGTTGGCGTTGGTGCAAGAGTAGTTGTAGCTGTGGGGATAGGCGTTGGGCTTGCAGTAGGTATCGGGGTAATCGTTGGGCTCGGCGTAGAAGTGATAACAGGTAGGGGCGTTGCAGTCGGAACTGGTGTCGGAGTCGCTGCAGGAGCAGGTGCACCGAGTGTGGCAAATAACGTGAAATGGCTCACCTCTGCGGTAACCGTGTGAGTCTCTGTGTCCACCACAGAATCAAGTTCAACCCATGTTTCGATTTCGGCATCGAAGTAGGCGATGACCAGGTTTTCTTCCACAACGTCCTCTGGTAACAGGGATGGGTCGTAGTCCAGGGTGATGGTTAACGGTGGGTCGAAGGTTGCTCCCTCTGGCCCGAAGTCATAGGCGACTCCTATGATATTGGATGCCGTTGGTGCGGGCACCTCTTCGACCGGTTGGACAGCTATGGTCGCCAGGGGCGCACCCTCAGCGCTCAGTGCTACCGTGCCCTGTGCGATCGCTAGCACCGCCCCTTTGTCCTCTGACGCGAACTCCAGTGTCTCCAGTATCGTGCCATTCCCATCTGTGTTGTTGCCGAGGTTCAGATTTCCCGGTACAGGTGTTGGCGTAGGGGTTGGTGTAGCTGTAGCTTCAGGCGTAGGCTCGGGCGTTGCTGTTGGCTCAACGGGATTATCGTCCGTCTCTTCGACTTTGATGTTGACCTTATCGCTTCGAATGTGTCCGTCACATTCCGCATATACATCAAGGATACCGGTCTGCCCCGTGGAGATAGATATCGTTCCGTCAGCAGTGGTGAGGTAGTCTTCATCAGCATGTACCGTTGCTCCTTCTAAAGGAAGCCATTCCAGGGTGTTGTCGTCGAAGTAGGTTACGGTTGCAGTGAATGATTGATAGAGGTCGACGCTTTTTCTGTCCAGCGTTAGCATCAGAGGGGGTTCATCCCAGTCGCCCCAATAGAATACTAGTTCTTCGTGGGGAGGGTTGGGTGGGGTAGTCTGTCCTAATACGAAGTCGGCTGCACCGACCATGGGGCTGTTGTAGTCCACGCGGTACATCCACCCGGTCCATCCCTCTGGCTCCTCACCGCTTACCGAATATAAGTACAGACCCCATCCCATGTCTTGAACCACATAGGGGAATCCACCAGCCTCTGAGGCAGCATCGAGAGCCCCTAATGCAGTAGCATGGGATAGATAGTGTAAACCACCCTGATCGTCTGGTATCAGTGAATCTAAGAGTGTGACCGCTCCTTTCCAAATGGTTTCATGTATCCCTTCGATTCTGATATTGACCGATGTGCTTTCCTCTGGCTCCTGGACGTTCAACGGGTATGGCTCAGCGACAAGAGCAGGGATAGCGAATGCGGCCATCATTGCCATGTTCGATGGTGTCGCGGGCTGCCAGTTGAATGAGCCATCGGGATTCTGGAATGTCAGCAGATCGTCGACCGGGTCGGTACCGTTGCCGCTTTGCCAGTATGCGCTGGTTGGAGTTTGGCCGGCGGCTACGATACTATTGATGCCCCAGGAATCAGTGGCGGAATTAGTATCTCCCCAGGACTCGAAACCACCGTTGTCCATTTGCATCGATTTGATGTAGGATAATCCATCCTGAATTACATTTGTCCCCTGGCTTTCTCCGGCTGCGATGAGGGCCATTATCGCAGCAGCGGTATCATCGACATCGCTATCTGCCCCTACTCCCCAACTCCAACCGCCATCTGCGTTCTGGTTGGTTTTGATAAAATCAACAACGTTCGTCACGAGCTGTGAACTCTGGCTTCTGCCTGCTGCGGTGAGTGCCATCACCCCCCAGAAATCGTCGTTGAGCAGTGCGCTATCGCCGATTTGGGTGCCATCATAAGCGTCATCGATCAATGCGACGAAGTCTACACCGCCGAAATCAGCGGGGTCTGCATTAGCAGCGACGATTGCCAGAACCATTCTGGCGTAGTCGTTCACCGAGCTTGCACTAGCGCTGTTAGCTGCCAGGTAGTCGACAATGGAATTCCCACCAGCGCTCCAGCTATTGGGGTCTTCTCCAGCGGCGGCTATTGCCATGGTCACCCAGGCTGAGGTCGAGAAATCGCTAATACAGCCGTTTGCCTCTTGAATACCTCGGAGGTGATCCAGGGCATTGGCTACCTCGGTGTCTGTTGGCTGCAAGGGGTATGGTGCATATGCGAGCGCTCCCGGTATCCCGGGAATAGATACAAGTAGCACCACTATCAGCGCTATAGTAGTAATCGCTTTCATAGTCTTGACGTTCGTTGACACTTCTCATCTCCTTGTCTCACAGTATATTGCACGGCTTCTGTTCACACTGCCTTTTTATCAAAAGCCAAAATCCAAGTTAATAGAGTATAATCCACAGATTTTGATTGTATAGTAGAGGGTACAAAATGTCAAATCTGGACAGCGCGTGGAGTTGTGAGTTAGTCTCATGGTGAAGGTGCCTGGGTGATAAGAGGTAAGTTTGGGGATAACTGGCTCCTCTTTCGGGGCCGCATACATCGCACATCGTGCAGGGTAGATTTAGTATAGCCCCCGAATTCATTCGGGGGCTATACATTTCGCTTAGCCATCTAGGTATATTAGAGGTTTCACAAAAGGACTAAAAGAGACGCTCGGGGATTCGTCTGTCCCTTCGCGCCGATTTCGATAAAACGGCTGAAACTGCTCGCGTTTTTTACGCTGGACGTGGTTTTCTGGCGTCTACAATCTCGTAGTCAATTCCATGTTCTTCCAGCCTTCGTAGTAAGTCCGACGTGTCATTATCGACACAGACTACCACAGGAGACAGACCACTTCGTGCGGCTTCTGCAACTGCCTCTCTGACACCGTATAAGAACGTGGGCTCAACGTCTATTTTTCTCAGCGCGGTCAGGGCTTCGATGCCGATTGCCCCGATCACCTTCTTACCCTTTGTGCTTATCTGCAATGTGGTGAGGTCGGTGTTCCTTGAGCCGCCTCTCTGGATACTGGCCAGTCTCACTACAGTTACCTTTCCCACTTCAAGTGGCACTATCCCGTTGATATTCGTAATGCCTACATCATCACCCTTTCTGGCATCGGACACGGCAATTCCTGTAGCTTCAGTATTCAGGGCCTGAGTGGCGAAGAGCAATCCGTCTCGCATTAGCAGCCCGACGTTTTGATCCTTGGATATTTCACTATCGGCTACTGCGGCAGAAACAGACAAGCTCGCTATCGCCTTCTGAACAGTATCAGAAAAGTTGTGCCACTCCCTGAGCCCTTTCAACATCCAGTCAACGCCCTCGGGAGTTACCTGATATTTCGAACGTCCTTTAGTGATTAACCAGCCACTTTGTATAAGTTCCTTCACATAGTCCGATACAGCCTGTGGGCTGAGGTCCAACCTCTCAGCAATATCTCGTTGTTGTATATCTGGTTGATTTGCTGCAACCTCTACCAGAATCTGAAATTTCGTAGTCAGGCTTATACTTCGTAGTATTTGTGTCATTATTTAGGCCTCACCGGAACTGGACGAATCCACGGGTAGTTTACGCTATTTGGCGAAAAAATGAAAGAGCAGTCGGTTTGGAATAGAGCCGCTTATTCAATGCTAAGAAAATCTAGCGTAATCCATCGTGATCTCGCTGTACTGAATAGTGTATGGGGGTATTTTTATACCTGAAAAGCGAAAGTTTGACAATATTCGGTAGATATGCAATATTACTTGTCGGAAGCCCAAGCTGAGAAAACTCTGGCTGATTTAGCATGGGAAATAACCGAGTAAAGGAGGTGATGATATATAAGGAATAGGGTTAAGCCACGAATCGATGGTATACGGTAGTTTGGAAGTGTTTGGTATCTGTAATGGAACTAAAAAGTGGGAGGTAAAACTAGATGGATAGCCTGAAAGATAAGGCTTGTTTGGTGGGGGTTGGCAACACCACCTATTCTAAGAACTCCGGTATGAGCGCCACCAAACTGATACTGACGGCTGCAAAAAACGCGATCGAAGATGCTGGACTGAAGCCTCATGACATCGATGGCTGTATAACTCCAATAATGGGATTGTCGTCATATGAAATAGCAGCCGAGCTAGGTATACCAGACCTCAAGTGGGCAGTGCAGGTCAACATGGGCGGAGCAAGCCCGGTTGCTGGCGTGATAAATGCTGCAATGGCCGTTGCCTATGGGATTTGCAACTACGTGATTTGTCCTGTAGGCTGGAATGGCTATTCAGGAATGCGGGTTAAAGACCTCATGTCGGCTGAGGAGATGACCTTGCCCATGGGTGATACTGCCGCGAACTTTGAAGCGCCCTATGGTGCTTTCGTTCCTGCCCAGTGGTATTCCGTGTTGTGCCGCCGTCACATGTTAGAGTTTGGGACAACCCATGATCACCTGGGAGCGATCGCGGTGGCAGAGCGTACCCATGCCCAGAATAATCCCAATGCCCAGATGCGGGGCAGGCCGATGACACTGGAGGATTATCACAATTCACGGTGGATTTCCGATCCCTACCATCTACTCGATTGCTGCATAGAGACCGATGGGGCTGCCTGTTGCATCATAACCTCGGCCGAGAGGGCCAAGGATATGCCCAATAAACCCGTTTATATAATGGGTGGTGGTATCGGCCATCCCTATCCCGGTGATGATATTTCCAACAGGCCGGATATGGGCGATATTGGGCTTACCTGGGCTGCGCCACGGGCATTCAAGATGGCTGGTGTCAAACCCACAGATGTGGATTTTATGCAGATCTATGACTGCTTCACCTTTGAAGTGCTCAATCAAATAGAGGAAGTCGGCATGTGCAAGAGGGGAGAGGGTGGCCCCTGGCTCGAGGGTGGCAAGAAGATCACCTGGCCTGATGGCAGGTACCCTTTGAACACCCATGGCGGGCTTCTCTCTGAGGGCCATATTATTGGCATGAACCACATTTTAGAGGCTGTGAGGCAGTTGCGCGGCACTGCTAACAATCAAGTAAAGGATGCCAAGCTTGGGCTGGTCACCGGATGGGGAGACTTCGGTGACGGCTCTGTCATGG
>JAXHUK010000171.1:0-2495 GCA_034189725.1 Chloroflexota bacterium
TGTAGCCTAATACCTCGATCAGGTCTCTGGCCTGATAATCTGGCCCCGGAGAGGTAGTAACGTGAGGGAGCCCTTTTCTGTTGATCCATACCGCTTTGATTCCAGCCTCTTTAGCCGCTATTATATCGTGTTCCAGGCTATCGCCGATGGCAATAACGTCCTCGGGACGGGAGTTGGTCGAACTAAGAGCATTCTTAAAGTAGCTACTGCCACCCTTCATACCCAGATTGTTATTGTCAAACACATAGCTGAAGTGGCTTTTGCCCGAAGCTTTTTCCAGTGCTTTCGCCTTTTTCTGGGCGAAGTCGCCCGTAGTCAGGCAGAGTATGTGATTCTCCTTCGCTTTGTCCAAAAACTCCAGGGTGTCGGGATAGAATAACGGGCTTGTCCATGTCTCCTCTTGCGCTTCTTTGAACATACTGGCTATCCGGCGAGCTTCGGTTTCATCGTATGGCCTGTTCAAGTGCTCGTGGATCAGTTTCTGATGGAAGAAGAAATCGTCATGCTTTTCGGGGTATTGTTGGTGAATTATTCTTCGGTGCACCAACAGGTAGGTCTCCATGAGTTGTTCACTGCTCAACCCGTATACGCCATCAAGCACCGGTGCAAACTTGGCATCTGTATCGTGGAGGGTATTGTCATAGTCTATAAAAAGTATTTTACTCATTTTCGGGGAATGCTGTGTGGAGGCGCCGCAGCGCTTCCATCTCCTCTCTATTACCGAGTTTAGCCTCTCTAATCGCGCCTGCCAGTATGTCTATGCTTCTGTCATAGGTCTTGCGATCCACAGGGTAGGGAATGCCATCCTTACCTCCGTGAGCGAAGCTGTAGCGAGCGGGGTCGTTGAAGCTGGGGGCAACACCCCACACCAGCTCTGAGATAAGGCTCAGGGCGCGAATGGTTTTAGGGCCTACTCCGGCCATACCCATCAGGTTCTCGAAGCCCTCGGGCTTGTGCTCATAGGTCGAGGTGAATATCTTTTCCAGCCGCTCAGGGTGCAGGTCTTGCAGTGTGAGGTAGTGCCGGGATGGTAAGTTCAGTGATTTCAACCTGTTTAATTCCCTCACGATGGTCTCCGGACTCTCTTCAGTGGCGACCCTGGCTGCAATATCTCGTGCTCCCTCGCTGTCTTCAGCCACCATGTTCAGCGTATCGCCAAATCCCTGGGAACAGATAGCGGCGTGAGGTTCACGGACGAAGTCGGTCACATCCTCGCTGAGCCAGTGATAGCGGCGAGCGTAGCGGTTGGTCTCGTTCATCCCCTGCTGGATTACCGCCCAGTCACCTTTAGCAGTGAAGAGAAAGACATGATGGTAGAGCTGATAGCCATCCTGCACCCCGCAGGAGTCTACTTTGGCTGACATTTTGCTGGCATATACCAGAGGTGCCGGGTCTCTGGAGATGAGTTCGGAGTACTGTGTGATCTGGGCTGGGGTCTGGCGTGAGGCCTTGCCCTTGCCTCCAGCGACGTAGAAGCCCAGCTCATTCTCCAACCCCTTCGTACCCTCCTTTAACGCGCCGCATACCGTAGTGGTGACGCCACTGGAATGCCAGTCGAAGCCCAGTACGCAGCCCAGGCCCTGGAACCAGAAGGGGTCCGATAGCCTGTGCAGCATTTCCTCGGGGCCGAACTCGGCTACAATAGCTATCGAGATCTCGCGGGATAGCTTGGTCATGCGCTCGAATAGCCAGCGGGGCGCTTTGCCACCGTGGAGGGGGAGGTTGGCCACGCCGGTTCTGGTTGCTTGTTTCATCTTGTAAAGCCTACCTGGTATGCATGTAGTTCCTTTCTATCATTCTACGGTAAAAGGCATGACACGGCAAGGCGATAGAGGAGGCCTTAATTCGTGACTGTGTGGCTATAGTTTACAGGTGTGGTTGTGAGGGGCAGCAGGCGACGTGGCGAAGCGAGCATTTTCAGGACTTTATGCGTCCTGGACTCCTGCTTCCGCAGGAGTGACAGCATCATGTCATTGCGAGCGCAACGAAGCAATCTCACTCCTCCCACCACCTGAATTGCTTCGTCGCTCCGCTCCTCGCAAAGACAGTAATGAATCCCTGTTTTTATCCGCCATGCGAAGAATTTTCCCGTATGAACAGCCAGAGATTCTTCGCCTACGGCTCAGAATAACATGGGCTTATGTGGGTAGGCGTTGTAGTATCATGTCATTCTGAGGGAGTGCAACGACCGAAGAATCTCCCCGTATTACCAAGCAGAGATTCTTCGCCTGTAGCTCAGAATGACACAGGCTTACGTGGTGGCTGGCCTGGAGCATCCGCTCCAGCGTTACCGGAGCCTCACGCGTCCTATGGGAATGATGCTTCTCTGGGTAGGTTCGAGTCGGGAGACCCGCCACTACCCACTTCCGCAGGAGTGGCAGTATCATGTCGTTGCGAGCGCAGCGAAGCAATCTCATTCCTCCCACCACCTAGATTGCTTCGTCGCTCCGCTCCTCGCAAAGACAGTAATGAATCCCCCTTTTCGTGATTCGTTG
>JAXHUK010000172.1:0-17837 GCA_034189725.1 Chloroflexota bacterium
ATCATGTATGCCAACGAGGTGCCTGCAAGCATCGTTCATGCTATCGATATCAAGCGCTGAAGGTACCAGATATGCATATCGTTGCTGCAAAGGCAACGGTACAGGGCTATTTACTATCGTGTACCGATATTCCCGACTTAACGCATCCCTCCTGGCATGAAAACTGTCTTGCACCCTCATCGCGGCTTTCACCGCGATATCCGGTCTGAGATAGTGATTAAGCGCTCTCATTAAACTCTGGGGCGATAGGTTCGAGCATGTGCTGAAGCTAACAACCTGTCCTTTTGCATGAACCCCTGCATCTGTACGCCCCGCGAAGGCAATTCGAATGTCTTCACTGGTTATCTTTTTCAGCGCGTTCTCTATATCCCCCTGAATAGTTGGCACCCCAACCTGGAATTGAGAGCCATAATACCCCGTCCCATCATATTCTACAATCAACGCTAGCTTCTTGGATAACGGCAACTCAATCTAGACCAGTTCTAGTTGTGCCATTGGAGCCCCATCTCCCAACCTCGGCCCCAGCTTGACCAACCTCGTATACCCTCCAGACCGATCGGCATACCTTGGGCCGATATCATCAAACATCTTTTCCACTACTTTTGTATCTCCGATGTACGATATGGCCCGGCGACGAGCATGTAAATTGCCCTGCTTGCTCAAAGTGATCGCCTTCTCCACTAGAGATTGTACCTCCCTCGCCTTAGCCTCAGTGGTAACAATCTTCTCATAACGCAGGAGATCAGCCATCAGATTCCTATAAAGGGCTATCCTGTGACCTGTTGGCCTGGAGAGCCTGCGACCTTTTACCCTATGTCTCATTTTTTCCTCGCTGGCATAATACTATCTTTTGACTAACTATAATGCCCTGCAACAATCGCTTCACAACCACACTCACGACACTGAACTTACTCAGTGCCGCTAGCTATAGAGATCTCTTTCATCACTGTCACTGTCACCGTCCTCGTCATCCTCTTCACCCCAATAATCTTCAACATCACTCTGGTCATCACTGTATCCCTGAAAGCTATCCCGATTTTCATCCTCCGATGACGCCTCCTCATCAGGCACCCGCACTCGTAGATTAAGTGACTCAAGACGTTCTCTCACCTCATCCAGTGATTTCTGCCCAAAACTCCTCAGTCCGAGCATTTCTGCATCGGTCTTCTCTAAAAGTTCCCCCAGTTTGGTTATGCCACTTCGCCTCAGCGAATTAAATGTTCGTGCTGAAAGGCCTAGCTGTTCCAGGGTCATCTCATATTGTTCCGCGGGTATTGTAGAATCAGGGGAACCTTCGCTTTCTACAACAACCTGGCCTAACTCAGTAAACAGCATGAATTGGCTCACAAGGATATCAGCGCTCTGTGAAAGAGCCTCCCTCGGCGAAATAGTGCCATCTGTCCAAATCTCCAAAGTCAACTGGTCATAGTTGCTTGCCTGACCAACACGCAGTTTTTGGACACTATAATTGACACGACGTACCGGGGTATAAATTGCATCTACAGGGATGACACCAAGGGGATAACCATCACCACTCTCGGCAGGCACGTAGCCTGTACCCTGATCCACGTGAAAGACGACATCAAGCTGAGCATCTGGCGAATCAAGCGTAGCTAGATGAAGTTCTGGATTTATTATCTCGAAATCAGCATCTTTTTTGATATCACTGGCATAAACTGATCCTTCGCCAGTGAATTCAAGGTACAACCGTCCCGATCTACCAGACAAGGGCTTAATCCGCAATGCCTTTACATTCAGCAGGAATTCTATGACGTCTTCTTTCATATGAGGGATCGTGGTAAACTCGTGTTGTACTCCCTCTATCTTAACTGCGGTTACTGCCGCTCCTGGTAGCGAACTGAGTAACACACGACGCAAGCTATTACCTAAGGTAGTTCCCAAGCCCCGAGCTAACGGCTCGGCAACAAACTTGGCATAATTCTCAGAGCTTTCCGTACATTCTATTTTAGGGGTCATGCCATGCGGCAACACTTTGCCTCCTCAGAAGAACAAACGAGCATCTATCTTGAGTAGTATGCTACAACAAGCCGCTCATCGATAGTAGTTTCAATTTCGCCACGCGTCGGTTCAGCCAGCACCTGTCCCGAAAGATTGTCCTGATTCAAACTCAACCATGTTGGGATTACCTTGCTTCCAATCTCACTGGCTGCACTCTGATACAGTTCGCTCTTAGTGCTACTTTCAGCCCATCCAATCATATCACCTGGCTTGACAATGCAAGACGGTATATTAGTAACCCGGCCATTACGCGTGATATGCCCGTGTTGTACTATCTGCCTTGCTTGTCGCCGCGATTCAGCGAAACCCAGGCGATAGACTACATTGTCCAGCCTCATCTCGAGTATTTGCAGTAAATTCTCACCGCTCATTCCCGGGCGTCGCTCAGCTTCTACGAAATGTCGTCGGAATTGGCGCTCCAAGATACCATATGTATACCGTGCCTTCTGTTTCTCCCTGAGCTGCAAGCCATAATCGGAGACCTTGCGCTTAGAGACACCATGTTGTCCCGGTGGAGAATGCCGCTTCACGACAGGACACTTCGGAGTGAAGCACTTTACTCCCTTTAACATAAGCTTCTCACCCTGCCGCCTGCAAATCCGACAAACAGGCCCCGTATAACGGGCCATCTTATACCTCCTTTATATCCGCCTTCTCTTCGGTGGACGACAGCCATTGTGGGGAATCGGCGTCACGTCCCGTATGCTTGTGATTTGAAGCCCTGCAGCTTGGAGAGAGCGAATTGCTGCCTCACGGCCGCTTCCTGGCCCCCTCACAAAGACCTCGATCTGTCGTAAGCCGTGTTCCATCCCCCGCCGTGCTGCAGCCTCAGCCGCTCTCTGAGCAGCATATGCCGTACCTTTACGCGATCCTCTAAAGCCAGCAGTGCCCGAACTTCCCCACGAAATGACATTGCCTTGCGGATCAGTCAGAGTAATTATCGTATTATTGAATGTAGACTGTATGTAAGCGCGTCCTCGCGGAATCGCCTTTCTTTCTCGTTTCCTTAACCTGGTTGGTTTATTCTTAGCCACTAAACACCTCCGCTTACTTCTTGGAAACGCCCCTGCGCCTGCCTCTTCCAGCAACTGTCTTGCGTGACCCACGTTTGGTTCGAGCGTTGGTCCTGGTACGCTGCCCATGAACTGGCAGTCCCCTGCGGTGCCTGAGGCCACGATAGCATCCTATATCTATGTACCGCTTGATATTGAAATTCACTTCCTTGCGCAGTTCACCCTCGACGTTATATCCTTTATCAATGGCCTCGCGTATCCGGTTGACCTCGTCATCAGTCAAATCTCTGACCTTAACATCTGGACTAATGCCTGTTTCTTCCAATATCTTTCGGCTTATCATAGGCCCAATGCCGTAGATATACCGTAAGGAAATCTCTACCCGCTTATCCTTTGGAATATCAACACCAGCAATACGCGCCATTATACCTCCTTAGAACGACTAACCTTGCCTCTGTTTATGTCTGGGGTTAGTGCATATTACTCTTACCCTGCCTTTACGTTTGACAATCTTACAATTATCACAACGAACTTTAACCGAAGCTCTTACTTTCATCGTACTTTCCTACTGTTCTTTATCGTTTTTATTTGAAACGATAGGTAATTCTCCCGCGCGATAAATCATATGGCGATAGTTCCACTAATACCCTATCACCACGTAATATCCGTATGAAATGAAGCCGCATCTTCCCCGAAGCGTGAGCTAATACTTGATGCCCGTTCGCAAGCTCCACACGGAACATAGCATTTGGCAAAGGCTCAGCTACTGTCCCCTCAACTTCAATAGCTTCCTTTTTTGCCATAATTGATTGATTACCTCTCCCAAAAGTTTCTAAATCCTGGTCAGTATCTCCGACCCATTTTCCCCAACCGCAATGGTATGCTCAAAATGTGCAGATAACTTACCATCTGCCGTCGAAACTGTCCACCCATTCCCCGCCACCGTAGTGTTCCAGACCCCCATATTAAGCATAGGCTCTATTGCTATAGTCAAGCCCTTTTTCAGTAAAATCCCCTCACCAGCAACCCCATAATTGGGAACCTGGGGATCCTCATGCAAGTCCCGCCCGATACCGTGTCCCACATATTCCCGAACTACAGAGTATCCCCGTGATTCAGCATAGTGCTGAACAGCCGCTGATACATCACCCAACCTTGCCCCAACTGTAGCAGCTTTGATGCCTGCTGCCAATGCCCCCTCAGTGGTATCAATGATATTCTGCGCTTCCGAGCTAATGGCACCCACACCCACAGTCAAGGCAGCATCCCCATGAAATCCGTTCACCTGAGCCCCGAAATCCAGAGAGACTATGTCCCCTTCCTTCAGCATCCGATCGCCCGGAATGCCATGAACCACCTCTTCATTTATCGATACACAAATCGAAGCCGGGAACCCCCGATATCCTTTGAATGAAGCAACTGCATCCCATTTCTTTACTTCAGCAACTGCTATTCTATCCAATTCACCTGTGGTTATACCTGGCCGTACTGCCTGAGCTACTATGCCTAGAACAGAGGCCACTATTCTCCCTGATTCCCGCATCCGCTCGATCTCTTGCGGTGATTTCAGGATTATACCTCTACGTGACCCGATGTGGTCCATCTCCTATTGCTTGTTCTCGATAATTCCTATAAGGTCTTTAGCAACCTCTTCAATCGCCTTCTCGCCATTTGTTTCCACGAGCTTGCCAGCTTTGGTATAGTACTCAATGAGCGGCATGGTCTGTGCGAAATAGACATCGAGTCGTTTCCTCGCCGTCTCCTCGGTATCATCATCGCGTTGATACAACTCACCACCGCATTGATCGCACTTACCTGCTACCTTCGGCGGCATCTCGACAACGTTGTATGGTGCCTGGCAGTTGCGGCAGATCCAACGCCCACTCAATCGTCTGAGAAGCTCCTCATTAGACACCTTGATGTATAACACCAGGTCAATACCCTTTCCTTCTTCTGCCAGGGCTGCATCCAGAGCCTTTGCCTGTTCAAGTGTTCTGGGAAATCCGTCTAAGAGAAATCCCTTAGCGCAGTCAGGGGCAGCAATCCTGCCCAAAATCATCTTGACCGTCACCTCATCGGGAACAAGCATGCCCTTTTCCATATACGATTTCGCGATTTGTCCCAACTCACTCCCGCTATTCTGCTCCTGCCGAAAGAGGTCACCAGATGCAATGTGCGCCTGCCCCAGTTTTTTTGATATCGCAACTGCTTGCGTCCCCTTGCCTGCGCCGGGGGCTCCCAAAAGAATGACGTGCAACTCTCCCTCCTTCTACTTTATGAAACCTTCATATTGTCGCATCAGAAGCTGCGCTTCAAGCTGTCTCATGGTGTCAAGAACCACACCCACGACAATCAGAAGCCCAGCGCTGGAGATCAACATAAGGGTAGTCGTACCCTCGCCACCAACCAGCCATCGGGACAATAGCGGCACTACCGCTACCAAGGCGAGGAACAACGCCCCACCCCAGGTAATACGAGTAACAACCTTATTCAGGTATTCTGCTGTAGGACGCCCGGGCCGTATACCAGGCACAAAACCACCCTGCCTCTGCAACGTTTCAGCCAGATTCTGCTGTTGAAATACAACCATAGTATAGAAGAACGTGAAGCCGACCACAAGTAAAAACAGCATTATCCAGTAAAGATATCCATCAACACCAAACAGGTCCTGGACAAACACAGCGCCGACGTAGCTCGCTATGGTCGCCGGCAGCATCAAGATTGCGTAGGCGAAGATTAAAGGAATCATCCCCGCCGAATTCACCCTGAGCGGGATATGCGTTCCCCCAGATTGCCGATACATCCTACCACCGCGGAATAAACTGCGTGAATATTGCACCGGGATTCGACGTACTCCCTCATTGATGAACACTATAAAGAACGCAATTGCTAACATAAGGATAACCAGCTTTAACAGTATGAAAATACCCTCTACCGGAGTAGTTCCTGACAAGTAACTCCGCCACATATTAGCTGGCAACGCAGAAACTATACCACCGAATATTATTATCGAAATACCGTTGCCTATGCCGTTCTCCGTAATACGTTCGCCGATCCAGACGAGGAACACTGTACCTGCCGTTAGTGAAAGCAGCATGGAAACAGTGGGAAGTAATAGTTCACCGGAAAATCCCACACTCCCGACGAGAGGTGTCTGTACGCCACCAACATCAACTGTCGTCCTACCCAGGATAACCATCTGGCTATAACCCTGTAGCAGGCACATGGGAACCATCAACCAGTGAGTATATCGATTAAGCTTTCTTCGCCCCTCATCGCCCTCCTGTTGCAATGCCTGGAGTCGAGGAATCACCGGGATCATAAGCTGCATGATAATCGAGGCCGTGATATAGGGATACACCCCCATCATCGCAATACTCACGTTCCTCAATGCCCCACCACTGAATATGTCGAGCATACCGAGCAGTGCCGGCAGTTGCTGTCTACCGCTTACCAACTCATCCAGTGCCCCGGCATCCACTGCAGCGATGGGAACATGAGCCACAAAACGGAAAACGACGAGCATGGCAAGTGTAAAAAGCAACTTTCGCCTTACATCGGGAAGGCGAAAAGCATCTATCATCGCTCGCATCAGCCGTGGCATTGAGCTTTTCTGTTGTTGCGGCATATTACTTGCTATTCCTTAAATTTCCTCTGCTTTTCCCCCAGCAGCTTCTATCTTCTTCTTTGCAGACTGAGAGAATTTATGAGCCCGTACCACCAGGGGGCGCCCAATCTCACCATCGCCGAGTATCTTTATCGGTTTATTCAGAGAATGTACCAATCCTGCATCAACCAGTTTCTGCGGTGTTACTTCGACACCCTCATTGAATATTCTCAGCTTCTGAACACTAACGAGCGAATAATACGTTTTAAATATATTCGTGAAGCCACGCGTCGAAGGCAAACGTTTAACTAATGGAGTTTGCCCACCCTCGAATTGCAGCCGTACACCTCCTCCGGAGCGTGCTTTTTGCCCTTTACAGCCACGACAAGAATAGGTGCCATGCCCGCTGCCATCGCCACGACCGACTCGCTTTCGGGGACGTCTCGACCCCGAACTCGGGCTAAGCTCATGTTGCCTCATCTTTCACTCCTCAGCAAACTCTTCCACATGGACCAAATGCCTGACCTTATTTATCATACCGCGGATTACCGGCGAGTCGACATGTATAACAGTTTGGTTAAGCGAACGAAATCCTAGAGCCTTAATCGTCATTCGCTGGCTTTTGTTATAGCCGATAGCGCTCTTTTTCCATGTGATACTTAATTTAGACACCGGACTCCCCACTATCTTTCACAATCGATTTTCTCCGCGCTACCTCTTCCTGCGGGTCCTTGAGCTGACTTAGTGCCAACATAGTAGCTCTGACTACATTGACTGGATTGGAACTACCCATTGACTTAGCTACCACATCCTTAATCCCCACGGCTTCCAGCGTAGCTCGTACACCACCACCGGCAATTATTCCAGTGCCTGGAGCTGCCGGCTTCAACATTACCTGAGCTGCACCGAATCTTGTCACCGTTTTATAGGGAATAGTGCCTTCTTTCATTGGGACAGATATCAGATTCTTCCTCGCCACCGCACCACCCTTTCGAATAGCTGCAGGGACCTCCCTGGCTTTACCCAATCCAGCACCTACATGTCCTTCACCATCACCTACTACAACGAGAGCACTGAAACTGAATCGTCGCCCTCTTTTTATAACCTTGGACACGCGATTGACATGCACCAACCGTTCATTCAGGTTCAGATCCTTAACTTCCAATTTATCTGTATGTTCCATAATGCTCAAAACCTCAATCCAGCTCCGCGAGCGGCATCAGCTAACGCCTTCACCCTGCCATGATATTTGAATCCACCACGATCGAAAACAACTTGACTAATTCCTTTACTCTGAACTCGTTTGGCCACCAGGCTTCCAACCAACTCTGCTTTCTGTGTTTTGGTCTTATTCACCATATCAGCCTTGATATCTATATCCAGGGTCGATGCACTTGCAATTGTTTTTCCCGATCCATCATCAATTGCCTGAGCATACATATGATTCAGACTACGGGAAATGCAAAGCCGTGGGCAATCAGAAGTACCACTGATCTTCCTCCTGATCCTTTCGTGCCTCCTCTTTCGCGCTTCACGCTTTTCACCAGCCATGCCACTTATTTCCTTCTACCAAGCTTTCCTGCTTTTCCTGCCTTGCGGCGTATTTGTTCACCAGCATATCGTATTCCCTTACCCAGGTAAGGATCAGGAGGACGCACTGCTCGTATCTGAGATGCAACTCGCCCTACCAACTCTTTATCAATACCCACCACGCTCGCTCGATTTGGAGCGTCACTAACCAGCGTTACACCCTCTGGAGGGGTAAATACAACAGGCTGAGAGTAACCTACCTGAATGGATAAACTGTCACCGGATTTTTGGACTCGATAGCCTACGCCTGTAAACTCCAGGTCTCTCTGAAATCCCTGGCTGACACCGACAACCATGTTATCAAGCAGGCTTCTGGTCAAACCATGCAACGAGCGATGAATTCGGCTATCCGTTGGTCTCGACACAGTGAGAACACCATCCTGCAGTGACAGGACCATATCATGAGAAATACAGCGACTGAGTTCACCCTTTGGCCCCTTCACTGTTACTTCGTTACCGCTGATTGTTACGTCGACACCAGCGGGTATTGATATTGGCTTTCTTCCTACTCTAGACATATCTACTTATCACCTGCTTTACCACACATAGCATAGCACTTCACCACCTAATCCCCTCTTCCACGCCTGCTGGCCGGTCATAATACCTTGAGAGGTAGACACCATTGCTATGCCCAATCCTCCGTATACTCGAGGAATCTCATTTTTACCGCAATACACCCGCAGTCCAGGTTTACTCACCCTCTGTAGCCCATTCAAAACCGATTGCTTTTTCCCGGGATTAACAAAATAGATCTTGATCACACGTTGAGGTGTATTACTTTTCAACACCTCATAATCTTTAATAAAACCCTCTTCTTTGAGCACTTTGACCATCGATATCTTTATCTTGGAAGCGGGCACAAGAACAAACTCGTGTCGGGCCATGAGGGCATTCCTTATACGGGTTAACATATCGGCTATAGGATCGCTGAGACTCATATTATCCCCTTAAAAGATTATCACCAACTTGATTTTCTGACCCCAGGCAACAAACCCTCAAGTGCCATTTTCCTGAAGCAAATTCGGCATAACCCGGCATGGCGAATATACGCCCGGGGCCGACCACAAACTTTACACCGATTACGGTGCTGGACTTTATATTTCGGTTCGCGCTGGGATTTTACAATTTTTGATACCTTAGCCATTTTATCCCCGATCTACTGTCTGCTGAACGGTAAGCCTAACAATTCGAGAAGTCTCCTACCCTCTTCATCAGTATGAGCACTAGTCACAATAGATACCTGGAGACCTCGAACTTTATCCACTTTATCATAATCGATCTCTGGGAAGACAATCTGCTCTTTGATACCAAGCGTGTAGTTCCCCCGACCGTCAAATGATTTCGTCGGAACACCCTGAAAATCGCGTGATCGCGGCAGAACTGCGTTCACCAATTTGTCGAAGAACTCGCACATCTGCTCGCCCCTGAGCGTCACCATTACACCGATAGCCATACCTGTACGCAGCTTAAACGAGGCAATAGATTTCTTTGCGCGGGTTATAACCGGATGCTGCCCTGAAATCAAGGATAAATCATTAGTCGCTGCTTCCAGTGCTTTCTGATTCTGGATAGCTTCCCCCATGGATATATTGAGCACAATCTTCTCCAAGCGAGGAACTTGCATCCGATTTTGATAACCTCGCTCTTCCATCATAAGGGGTACAACCTCTTGCAGATACTTCTCCTTAAGCCGAGACATCAGTCAATCACCTCTCGACACCTCTTACACACACGAACCTTGCTCTTATCCTTGAGAGCGCGAAAGCCCGCTGTTGTAGACTTATTACACTTGGGGCAGATGAGCATCACATTGGACACATGTATTGGCGACTCTCGCTCAATGACACCTGTTTGTCGAATGTTCCGCTGTGCTTTCATATGACGCTTGCTCATATTTACTCCCTCCACAAGGATCCTCTGCTCTCGTGGAAAGACTCCATGCACCTTCCCCTTCTTTCCCCGGTCGTCCCCCGCTATTACCAACACCTCATCACTCTTACGAATGTACATTATAACACCTCAGGTGCCAAGGAAATAATTTTCATATAGTTCTTCTCCCTGAGTTCGCGAGCCACAGGGCCAAAGATCCGGCTGCCTTTAGGATTCCCTCTCTCATCGAGTACTACTGCAGCATTCTCATCAAATCTGATATACGATCCATCTGGTCGCCCGTATGTCTTTGCTATACGAACGATAACAGCACGAACGACGTCACCTTTCTTAACTGCTGCGCCAGGAGTCGCTTCTTTCACTGAAGCCACGATAGTATCGCCTACGCTTGCATATCTTCTCCCTGTACCACCAAGCACATGGATACACATGATTCTCTTGGCGCCAGAATTGTCTGCTACTTTCAGATTAGTCAGTGTCTGGATCATAGCCTACTTTATCTCCGCAGGTTTTATGTCTATAGCATCTACCTTTGTTACAATCTCGGCAACTCGCCACCTCTTATCCTTGGACAAAGGCCTGGTCTCTATAATCTTCACCATGTCCCCGACGCCACATGAATTGTTTTCATCGTGAGCTTTAAAGTTCGCTCGATATCGAACAACCTTCTTATAGCGTGGATGCTTGCGCAATGTTTCAACTTCCACCAAAACAGTTTTATCCATTTTATCGCTAATCACCCGACCAAAGCGAATCTTCTTGTTTTTATTCATAATTACTACCTGCCAAGCTCCCGTTCACGCATTACTGTCTTGATCCTGGCGATATTCCTTTTGGCTTTTCCAAGTTGACTATAATCTGCCAGTTGCCTGGTAGCTTGCCGAAACCGAAGGTTGAACTGCTCCTGATGAGCATCCTCCAGTTGCTTTGACAGTTCAGTTGTTTTCATTGGCCTTAGTTTGTCTGTCCTCATAAGCCACCACCATTTATGATCCTATATCAGATAAGGTCTCTCTCGCAACAAACTTGGTTCGGACGGGAAGTTTATGCGAAGCCAATCGCATCGCTTCCTGCGCGTCTTCAGCCCGAACACCGGAAATCTCGAATAACATCCTGCCCCGTTTAACCACCGCCACCCAGTGATCTGGAGACCCTTTGCCGCTGCCCATCCTTGTTTCCGCTGGCTTTTTTGTTACCGGCTTATCGGGGAAAATACGTATCCAGACCTTACCTCCCCTTCGTACGCTATGCACAATAGCTCGCCGGGCTGCCTCAATCTGGCGGCTCGTTATCCAGGCCGACTCCTGCGCTTGAAGCCCGTATTCACCAAAACTAACGGCATTTCCCACATGCGCCTTACCAGCACGGCGACCCCTATGCACTTTACGATATCTTACTCGTTTCGGCTGTAACATCGTTCTCTGCCTCTGCTATTCTTCAGGTTCCGCCAGGGTTTCTTCAGGAACGTCTGCTTTATCTACCACATCCTCCAATTCCTCCACGACTTTAGGCTGAGGGAGGATGTCTCCTTTATAGATCCAAACCTTAACACCAATAAGCCCCATTGCTGTATGAGACTCAGCAAAACCATAATCTATATCAGCTCTCAGGGTGTGCAAGGGAACACTCCCATCGTGCCCAACCTCATGGCGAGCGATCTCCGCACCACCAAGTCTACCCGAGCACTTGATCTTTACCCCCTTGGCTCCTCGCATCATGGTCCTGGAAATAGCCTGCTTTATCGCCCTTCGATATGCTACACGCCTTCTTAGTTGCTCAGCGATATTCATGGCAACAAGCGTAGCATCCATCTCAGGTTCCCTGATTTCCTGTATGTTGAGGCGAACCCTCTTACCAGTGTGTTTCTCCAACTCATTTCGCAGCTCATCCACCCTCTGCCCACCACGTCCAATTACAACACCCGGTCTGGCAGTATGAATAGTCACCGTGATTTCGTTTGCCTTACGCTCGATTTCTACCAGTGCTATGCCAGCTTCTTTATGAGTATTACTAATAATATTACGGATATCGATGTCTTCATGCACTAATTCGGCATAATGCTTCTCATCGTACCAGCGTGCACGCCAATCTTTATTAATACCAATCCGGAAACCGTAAGGATGAACCTTATGTCCCACTCAGTCCTCCTCTACAACAACAGTAATATGACTAAAGCGGCGGCGAAATGGATTAACTCTGCCGCGGGAACCAGCGCGAAATCTTCTGAGCGTCTGCCCTTTGTCAGCATAGATGGTAACTATCCTGAGCCGAGATGGTGACATTTGATAATTGTTCTCGGCATTTGCAACAGCCGATTTAACAACTTTAGCAACAGTTCGAGCTATTGGTGAGGGTAAAAAGCTCAGAATATCCAGGGCTTCATCCACCTTTTTCCCCCGCACCGTGTCCAACACCAAACGGACCTTTCGTGGTGATACCCGCACTTGCCTTGCACTTGCTACTACTTCCAACTTCTCGACCCTCGTTAAAAGATACTAACTACTTCTTCCCCTGCGATTTCTTTACTCGGCTAACCTTCTCCGATTTTGCAGCATGTCCTCTATAGGTCCTGGTGGGAGCAAACTCTCCCAGTTTATGGCCTACCATATTTTCAGTAATGAAAATAGGAACATGCCTTCTACCATCGTGTACTCCTATGGTGAGCCCAATCATCTGAGGGATTATGGTCGAAGCACGTGACCATGTTTTAATCACCGCCTTTTGCTCCGTCCTCGTTAAAATATCTACTTTCCTGAGCAACTTGGCATCAATGTAAGGACCCTTCTTGGTAGACCTCGACACTCTCTTGGACCTCCTCGGACGCTATTTCCTTCTCCTCAAAATTAGCTTATCACTGCGCTTATTACGCCTGGTCCTATAGCCTAGCGCAGGCTTACCCCAAGGGGTTTTCGGGCCAGGATGTCCAATAGGAGACCTCCCCTCACCACCACCATGGGGATGATCTCGTGGCGTCATCGCTGAACCACGTACTGTAGGCCGCCAACCTCTATGTCGTTTACTGCCTGCTTTGCCTAAGGATATATTCGCGTGATTTGGATTACCTACCTGACCAATAGTAGCTAAACATCGCTCATCAAACCGGCGAAGCTCCCCTGACGGCAACCTTACCAGCGTATAACCTGCTTCCTTCGCCATAACCTGAGCAGAAACGCCAGCGCTACGAACCATCTGCCCGCCCTTACCAAGGTTAATCTCGATATTGTGAACTGCGGTGCCCTGGGGAATCAGCTTTAGTGGCAGAGCATTACCGGGTTTTATCTCCGCTCCCTCCCCCGAACTCACCATATTGCCCACTTTAAGCCCGTTAGGCGCCAGTATGTAGCGTTTTTCACCATCAACGTAATGTATAAGTGCAATATTCGCCGAGCGATTGGGATCATACTCAATGGAGGCAACCCTGCCAGGTATGCCATGCTTATTCCGTTTAAAGTCGATAATACGGTACATACGTTTGGCACCACCGCCACGATGACGTACCGTTATTCTTCCCTGATTGCTTCTTCCAGAGTTTTTCTTCAAAGGAACGATCAGCGATTTCTCAGGTTTCTTTTTCGATATCTCCGAGAAATCGGTGCCAATCATGCCCCTTCTACTGGGGGACGTCGGTCGATATGTCTTAAGTGCCAAAGCGATTCTCCTCTATCCCGAGTTCACTCTATATAGTTATACGCCTTCGAACAACTCTATCTTATCCCCCATCCGCAACGTCACAACCGCTTTTTTCCATGATGGGGTCATACCTCTTCTTCTACCAGCACGGCGCATCTTCCCCGGCATATGGATTACATTCACCGAGGTAACCTGTACTTTAAATGCCTTCTCCACTGCATCTTTTATCTGACGTTTATTTGCGTCCTGATCCACCTCAAAGGCATACTTGCTTCTTTCAGCAAGGAACATACTCTTTTCAGTAATAAGCGGCCTGCGTAATACCTCGTAGCTATGCATCATATCCCCCTAAGAGGTCTTAACCTCCGCATCTACTTGCTTACTACCCCATATCATCTCGATTTTCCGTACTGCATCCACGGTCATCAATAATACATCATGCGATAGCATATCAACAACATTGAGCATATTAGCAGGTAATGTTTTCGTCCGTTCGATATTACGAGCAGACTTTACGACATTCATATCAACTGCTGCCATAACCAGCAGCACTGAAGAATCTGCCTCCAGGGCATGTAGTACACGCACCATCTGCTTGGTCCCTGGCTGCTCGATCCCGAACGCATCAATCACTATAAGCTCACCTTCAGCCAGCTTGGCCGAAAGAACACTCTTTAGAGCTAGCCTTCGCATTTTTTTCGGCATCGCCTTCCTGAAGCTTCGTGGATGAGGACCAAAGGCGATTCCACCACCACGACGCGTTGGGGATCTTCTGCTGCCTGCACGTGCAAACCCGGTGTGTTTCTGACGAAATAGCTTGCGTGTGCTTCCCGAGACCTCTCCCCGTCCCTTTGTGTTCGCAGTACCCACCCGCGCATTCGCTCTCTGTCTGACCAAAGCCTGATGAACCACCGCTTCATTTGGTTGCACACCAAAAACGGTGTCATCGACCTCGATCTGCTCGATTACATCGCCCTTAACATTATATACTGGAATTTGCACAGCTACTCCTTAGCCTCTCCAGATCTCCCAGATATTCGTATCTCCACTATCCCGTGCCTTGCCCCGGGCACTGCACCTTTGACCAGCAGCAGGTTGCGATCCACATCAGTTCGTATAACTCTAAGATTCTTGACTGTCACTCGCTGGTTTCCCATGTGACCTGCCATTTTCTGCCCTTTCAATACTCGCCCCGGGGTAGTACCGGCACCCACAGAACCTGGAGCACGATGGCGGTCAGATTGTCCGTGGGTCTTTGGGCCACCACCGAAGTGATGGCGCTTGACAGTACCTGCGAATCCCCTACCTTTGGATATTCCTACAATATCCACTAAATCGCCTGGTTGAAATACACTGACGTCCAATTTATTTCCCAGTTCGACATCAGTCGTATCTTTAGCCCTGAATTCTCTCAGGTGCTTGAATAAACCCAACTTCTTTAGGTGCCCACGCTCCGGAGCATTCAACCGCTTCACTTCTCCAAAGCCAAGCTGGACTGCGCTATACCCGTCTTTATCCCGAGTTTTGATCTGTGTCACCATACATGGTCCAGCTTCAATTGCAGTCACCGTTTCCACGATGCCATCTTCAGTGAACACCTGAGTCATACCTATTTTCTTGCCGATCAGATCTTTCATCATATCGTAACCAACACTAGAGCTTAATCTCGATATCCACCCCAGCCGGCAAATTCAGCGTAGTCAGGGCATCGATAGTCTTCGTTGTAGGCTCCATTATATCGATAAGCCTCTTATGAGTCCTTATCTCAAATTGTTCACGAGAATCCTTATCTACATGAGGGGAACGAATAACGCAGAACTTCTTAATGTGCGTCGGTAGAGGAACAGGTCCTATCACTGCCGCTCCTGTTCTCTCTGCCGCCTCAACAATCTGAACTGCTGACTGATCCAGAATCCGATGATCAAAAGCTTTCAATTTAATACGTATCTTTTGCTTTGGCATTTAGCCCCTCGTTTTGGATATTATCCCCTGAGCCTGCTCTTTGGGAACTTCCTGATAATGATCAAATTCCATGGAATACGTCGCTCTTCCCTGGCTCATCGATCTCAAATTAGTAGTATAACCAAAGCTCTCAGCCAACGGTAAATAGCAGCGAATTATGTGTGTCCATGCCCGTAGCTCAACGGCTTCTACCCTGGCTCTCATAGCATTGAGATCGCCAATTATGTCTCCGAGAAACTCTTTCGGTGTCGCAACCTCAAGTTTCATTATCGGCTCGACAAGCATAGGTTTGGCCTTTTTCACCCCGTCCCTCAGTGCAATCGCCCCTGCCATCTTGAACGCAACCTCCGAAGAGTCTACCTGGTGGTAGCTTCCATCCACAAGAGTCGCTCGAATATCGATTACAGGATATCCAGCAATCACACCACTCTCCAGAGCTTCCTTTATCCCCTGTTCAACTGCAGGTATGTATTGTTTCGGTATTACTCCGCCCTGGATTTTGTTGATAAACTCAAAATCACTGCCCTGTTTCAGTGGCTCTAATTCTAAGACCACGTGGCCATACTGCCCATGCCCACCGGTCTGCTTGATAAATTTCCCCTCAACACGCACGGGAACCGTAATCGCCTCTTTATAGGCTACTTGAGGCTTACCTACCTTGGCATCAATCTTATATTCCCGCGTCAACCTGTCAACGATAACATCGAGGTGAAGCTCACCCATTCCCGCTATGATAGTCTGCCCGGTATCGTCATCGTAACGGCTCTTGAACGTCGGATCCTCTTGCCCCAGCTTACTCAAAGCTTCGCCGATCCTATCCTGATCCGCTTTAGTTCTTGGCTCAATTGCCACAGAGATAACCGGCTCAGGGAAATGAATCGCCTCGAGGAGAATAGGTTTATCGATATCACAAATAGTATCGCCAGTGAAGGTATTCTTGAGGCCCACAGTAGCAATTATTTCTCCGCAACCTATCTTGCTCACCTCATCACGCCGGTTAGCGTGCATTTGCAGCAGCCGTCCCAGGCGCTCCTTATGCCCTCGTGTGGCATTAAAAACCTGCGAGCCTGTTTGAGCTGTGCCCGAATATACTCGCAGGTAAACCAAACGACCGACGAAAGGATCGGTCACTATCTTAAACGCTAAAGCTGAAAATGGAGCTTTTTCACTGGCTTCACGGGAAATATGATTCTCTGTCTTGGGATCAATACCTCCAACCGCAGGCACATCCAGTGGTGAGGGAAGGTAATCAACTATGGCATTCAACACTGGCTGTATCCCCTTATCCCTGAGAGCATTTCCACAGAGCACGGGAACCAGCTTTGTCGATAAGGTTGCCCTGCGCAGCGCAGCCTTTATCTCCGGGACAGTCATCACCCTGCCCTCTATGTACGCAGCCATGAGGTCTTCGTCGCTTTCGGCTACAGTCTCAATCAATTGCTCCCGACAGGCAACTACGTCCTCTTCATATTTCTCGGGAATGGGCGTTTCTATCGGCTTCAAAGTGCGATCCCCCGGAAACACCCAGGCTGTTTGTTCGATAAGGTCTATAATACCCTCAAAGGCTGTCTCTGAACCCAGAGGTAACTGAATCGCTATAGGATTGGCCCCCAAGCGATCTTTAATCATCTGGATCGTTCCAAAATAGTCAGCACCAATACGATCCATTTTGTTGACGAAGCAAATCCTGGGCACACTGTAGCTATCCGCCTGACGCCAAACTGTCTCAGACTGTGGCTCAACACCAGCCAGAGCGTCGAAAACAACTACTCCACCATCAAGGACTCTGAGGCTACGCTCTACCTCTGCGGTAAAATCCACATGCCCCGGTGTGTCTATAATGTTGATTTGATATCCGGACCACTCACAGCTAGTGGCAGCTGCAGTAATAGTAATACCGCGTTCCCGCTCCTGATCCATCCAATCCATTACTGCCGTGCCGTCATCAACCTGTCCCACCTTGTAGGTACGACCTGTGTGAAACAGGATCTGCTCTGTGACAGTCGTCTTTCCTGCATCAATATGAGCAATAATCCCTATATTCCTCAGACGCTCCAATGGCAATGACTGTGACATTACCCGCTCTTTCTCCGCCAAGCAACTCTGTTGTCCACCCAAAATATTCA
>JAXHUK010000173.1:0-6023 GCA_034189725.1 Chloroflexota bacterium
CCTTCGCAATTCTCTGCGCTATCTGGCTCAAGTTGACTGTCTCATGAAGCATCTCTTCACGAGTGATACGGGACAATCCCAACAGATCATCTATGAGTTGCCCCATTCGCTGTGCCGAAGCACGTACACGCTGGAGGTAATCTTTCCCCTGTTCGTCAAGTTTTTCGCTATAATCCTCAAGTAGTGCCTGGCTAAACCCATCGATACTTCGTAGCGGCGCCCTCAGGTCATGGGATACTGAGTAGCTGAATGCTTCCAACTCTTTATTTACTTCGGTAAGTTCAATAGTGCGCTGGCGGACACGCTGTTCAAGCTCCGTGTTCAACCTGCGAATCTCTTCATAGACTCGCTTGTGCTCTTCCTCCAGTTCCATTTTACGTAGAGCGAAGGCGATGTCTTCAACAATACTTCTGAATAAGTCCTGTTCTTCCTTATCCTCAACGATCTCTCTGGGAAGAGAGGCTGACAACAAACCATAAACCTTGCCTCCGTATTCAAATCGCATAGTGACTGCCGATCTTCCCTCATATTTAGATGCCAATGGACAATCAACGCACGTCGTTGACGGGTCTTTGGTTATTACGATGTCCGCTTGGTTCAACGCAATCCGATCACAAACTGTAAACTCGCCTTGCTTTAGCATATTGAGCATCGGTAAAAACTCCTGGCCAAGGCCAGCTTCCACAGTCATTACCAGCTTGCCTTTTTCATCCAATAAAGCCGCCCAGACATTATGGTAACCCCGACTCTCGACAAGGCTGGCACAGGCACCCTTAAGCAACTTGTCGCGATCCCCCTCATGGGTAATAAGATGATTAACATTACGTATTGCCCGTAGCACCAGGTTCAAGTGGACTATTCTCTCCTCAGCCTGCCTTTGCTTTGTAATATCGATGCCCGTGCTGAGCACAAATTCAATCAATCCCTCAGAATTAGGGATGGCAGTATGCGACCACATGATAAGCCGGCGATCACCGTCCTGCCGTACCCAGTAATTTTGGTTCTCCTGAGGGAATTCTCCACTTACCACTTCCAGGAAAATGGCTTTATATGACTCCGCATCCTCCAAGTTCATGCACAGGTCCCAAATATGCTTACCCTCTATGTCATCAAAGGAATAGCCAAGTGTTTCCTCGCAAGCCTGGTTTATACGAACGATTTCTCCATATTTATTGAACACCACAACTATAGCCCCTTCCGTATCAACAAGCGCAGAAGTGAAATCGCGTTCTTCCTTTAGTCGATCCCTTTGACCTCGTGACAGCGCAAGCAACATACTCGCTAAACTTGCGACA
This sequence comes from Chloroflexota bacterium, assembly GCA_034189725.1. GTDB lineage: Bacteria > Chloroflexota > Dehalococcoidia > SZUA-161 > SZUA-161 > JAXHUK01. The sequence goes on from JAXHUK010000173.1 coordinate 1,296, forward strand.
GCCACAAATGCAACCGCTCTGAACAAGGGGGTAGGGTAGAGGGATATATACAAGCCACGGGGCAACACAATTAAAAAGACAACGATTGAGATTACCAATGCTCCACCTAGACGAAATACCATAGCAGCGTAGAGCATTGGTATCAAGAACAGGACCCGGTGCAGATCGTGAACATACTCGCTGGTAAAAAACGCGTGGTCGTAGGGAAGCCAACTTACGTTAAAATAACCAGCATAGTAACTGTAAGTGAGTACCAGCATTAAGGCCGTGATAGCCCAAAAGTGAGGATTACGTACTATGGATTTTGCTTTGCCAGATTCACCGTATGTTGTGTTCATATATTGTTATTTAAGCCTCAGGGCAAATCATCAAGAGTGAGCCAGCCTTCCTTCAAAGCGTGGAGCACAGCCTCAGTGCGTGAGCCAACACCCAGTTTCTTGAAGATGTTGACCAGATGACTCTGAACTGTGCGCTCGCTGATTCCCAGGCTACTAGCAATCTCCCTGTTGCTTATCCCTCTGGCAACCTGCTTGAGCACTTCCAGTTCCCGGGGTTGCAACTCTTCGAGACCTCCACTCTCCTCATTCCCGTCGTCCGCTATCCGCCTTAGAATCTTGCCAACAGCTTTAAAGTCAAAAACCGCACTCCCGCTATGCACCATACGGATTGTGTTAACCAGCTCACTGATGGGGGCACTCTTTAACAAATATCCTGATGCCCCTGCTCGCATGGAAGCAAGTAAGTACGACTGATAGTTATAGGCGCTAATAATAAGTACAGCAGCATTCGGGCAGCGAGCTTTGATCTGGCGAGTTGCTTCGATACCATCGAGTTTCGGCATAGCGACATCGACAATGACCACGTCCGGCAGCAGTTCTCCAGCCATCCGGACAGCTTCCTCACCATCCTCCGAGCTGCCGACCACCTCCAGGTCTTCCTCATCAGACAAACACCTGCACAGGCCCTCCCTGAACGCAGGATGATCATCGGCAACAAAAATTCTGATTTTTGTCATACGGCCTACCCAGTTAGACTATAATCCTAGCCAAGAAACTTTGTCAAGCAATGTTTATAACATGCTCTCTTGTGGTGATAACTGTGCTTAAAAAGGCCGTCAGAATTGCTTACTGAGCCTAATCCAAATAGTCAATTATGTTAAGCTCTTCAAAACATAGAATTACACAGCTTAGCGGATTACATACCACATCTGGAGAGTTAGAATATTCATAGAGGTTGAGTAAAGGAGGGGGAAATGGAAGATAAAAAAGCTCGCAATTCAGAGTTTAGCTACACAGGGGCCAAGAGTGAGCAAGGGGTGCATGTTACTTCTGTGACATACATCAAGAAGTATATCCGTGAACTCCCTTCAGGTCGAAGGCTACAGATTATGGTCAACAATGAGAGCGAGTTCGCTCGTCTTATCCACCATTAAAGAAGGCCTGCAAATCATTCATTGCTGAATATGATTCGGGTTATATTTCTCATTGTGCTATAGCGACCGCTCATCAGGTTTACACTACGTGGGTTTTGTATACCCTCTCTCGTTTATTTGGAGCCTATAGGCTCACGTTGCACCCTTGACAAATCATGAGTGTAAAAGTAGTATACAGTTTCAACATGTCGTGAACGCAGTTTAACATATCGATGGAGAAACGACCATGGTTGTTGAAACCAACCGAGCCTATCCGGCTCAATACGAGACGGAAGTGCTTCTGCGCGATGGCTCAAGAATTCTGCTACGGCCAGTAAAAGTAGAGGATAGCGAGCGGTGGCTTGCTTTTTCCTCCAGGCTCAGCAGACACAGTAAATACCTTCGGTATCATCATGTGCCGCGAGAGCTAAAGTTGGAAGAGGCCATCAGAGCTTGCACCGTAGATTATAAGAACTCATTCGCCTTTGTAGCCGAAGTGCTCAGAGAAAAACGCAAGGATATCATCGCTGTAGGAAACTATTACAGGCTGCCTAACAAGCATACTGCAGAAGTAGCCTTCACCATTGAGGACGCTTATCAGGGAAAAGGCATCGGTACCAAGCTCATGGAATGGCTGGTCAATGTGGCCCGCGACAACGGTATCTCCACGTTTGTGGCCAATGTGCTCACTGAAAATAAGCAGATGCTGGCTGTTCTCAGAGAATATGGGTTCCATATTACCAGTGAGCGGGAGGAGGATGAGTATGTAATTTCATTCCCTCTTTCCCGCACCAGACGGGTTGAGAGAAGAGAGACTGAGAGAGAGCGCAGCTCGACGCTGGCATCGCTTCGCTCCATTTTATATCCGCGCTCAGTGGCAGTAATAGGAGCCTCCAGAGACCCAAGTGGCATCGGGCAGGCTATATTCCAGGCGATAATCAGGAGCGGATTCACAGGAGGTGTGTATCCAGTGAATCCTAACGCTAAAGTTGTGTCATCGGTCAAAGCCTACCCTTCAGTATCTGATATCCCCGATGATATAGATCTGGCAGTTATTGCAGTTCCTGCCTATCTCGTGGCCGAAGTAGCGGATAGCTGTGGTCACAAGGGGGTACATACCGCAATCGTCGTCTCCGATGGATTCAGGGAGCGAGGGCCAGAAGGAACTCAGTTGGAAAATGAGCTCCGAGAAGTTACATTAGGCCACGGCATGAGACTCCTGGGACCAAACTGCATGGGAGTCATCAATACCGACCCCACAATACGCCTGAATGCCACACCATCGCAGTCCTGCCTGCCCCGGGGCAACGTCGCCTGTCTCTCTGAGGGTGGAGCACTGGGATTAGCCATCCTGGATTATGCCACCAGCCTGAATATGGGTATCTCCAGCTTCATTAGTGTAGGCAATCGCGCCGATATCTCATCAAACGATCTGTTACAGTACTGGGAACAGAATCCATCGACCAGGGTTATCATACTTTACCTGGAGTCATTCGGTAACCCGCGTAAGTTTGCCCGTATTGCCAGAAGGGTATCAACCACCAAGCCGATAATAGTGGTCAAAAGTGGCAGCACTCCAGCAGGCTCACGTGCTGCTTTGTCTCACACCGGAGCACTGGTAGCATCCGAAGTAGCTTCCGATGCCCTGTTCCGTCAGGCCGGCATCATAAGGGTTAACACCCTGGAAGGGCTCTTCGATGTGGCGATGCTTCTCTCCAGTCAACCAGTACCTCGCGGTAAAAGAGTTGCCATTGTAACCAATGGAGGAGGCCCCGGCACACTTGCCGCTGACGCCTGTGAACATCACGGGTTGGAGTTGCCCGAATTCTCCACCAAGACAGGCGAGGCGTTAAAATCCGTCATCGAGCAGGATATCATAATCAACAACCCGCTCAATGTCACCGCCAGAGCTGAAGCGAAAGAATTCGAGAGTGTACTCAGAATACTCGCCGATGATCCAGGTATCGATGCTGTAATTGCAATATTCATGCCACCTATAATGATGGATACTCACAACGTAGAGAATGCCGTGCGACGGGCAGCCCCCTTGTTTCAACAACGTCGAAAGCCACTGGTCACATGCTTCATGGGAGAGCGAGGTTTTTGGCGAGGCGGGCTCAAATCTAGAGGCAAGTCTATTCCATGTTGTCCTTTCCCCGAAGACGCGGTATCAGCACTAGCTAAGGCAGTTGAATACGGTCAATGGCTGGATAAACCCAAAGGCTCTATTCCCAAGATCAACGGCATCAAACGCAGCAAGGCTAAAAAGACTGTAGAGAGGGCAATGACCCAAAGCGCCAAACGGCCGCTCTGGCTTTCAGTCGAAGAGATTGCCATTTTACTCAATTGCTACGACATACGTTTTGCGGAGACGGTACCAGCGAGTACCCCAGCCGATGCCATTAGCGCAGCTTCGAGGATCGGCTTTCCCGTTGCAGTCAAGCTTGTCGCTCCTACCATTATTCATAAAACCGATGTGGGAGGAGTAATCCTTAACCTGAACACAGCAGATGCGGTGGAACAAGCATTCTATGATATCGGAAACAGGCTTGCCAAGCTCAACCGTCAGGACGAGATGGAAGGAGTTGTCGTACAACGCATGGTGGACAGCCAAACAGATGTGATCATCGGTGTCACACAAGACCCATCGTTCGGGCCACTTATTATGTTCGGCCTCGGGGGAATTTATTTTGAACTGCTCCAGGAAATGAAATACCGACTACACCCGCTCACCAATATGGACGCCAGAGAGCTGGTGAACTCCGTCAAAACGGTAAAGTTGCTTGAGGATGCAAGAGGTGCCCCGCTCGGTGATATGGCTTCTCTCGAGGGATTACTTCTTCGTCTCTCTGCCATGGTCGAGGACTTACCCCAGATTGCCGAGTTGGACCTCTATCCAGTGAAGGTTATGTCTCAAGGCGAGGGCTACTGTGTCGTCGATGCCCGGATAATGCTGCGATAAACGTGGTACTCCAGAGAGGAACTGAGAACAGGCCGTTCTCTGAGAGGCGCTAGATAAAATGTCTTTCTGAAGGAGCGCTTCGGCTTCGCTCAGTTTAGACTCCGCGACCGAAGAATCTCCGAGTGAGGCACATTTTGTCATTGCTATGAAAATAATATTGACACCCTCACCCCGACCCTCTCCCTTTGACGGGAGAGGGGGAAAGCAGTCCTCTCTCCCCCGAGGGGGAGAGAGTTAGAGTGAGGGGGCAGTATTTTCATCCTTCGTGATGCCGATGGCAAATCAACATGGCGATTCTGAGGGAGCATTGAGAGCATTATGTCATTCTGAGGGAGTGCAACGACCGAAGAATCTC
>JAXHUK010000174.1:0-28366 GCA_034189725.1 Chloroflexota bacterium
GAAAATCGGTTTTCATCTTGCCTAAACCTCCTTCTCGATTACCGCTTAATTGTAACTAACAAAAAAGTGGGCTGAACCCACTTATCAAAGCACTCTATTATTTGCAGTATAGCACTTTTTGAACGGTAATGCAATACTTTGTACTATTGAGTGTGTTCGTCTCCGATGCCGAGTGCTACCACTGGCGATAGAGTCAAGAAAAGTGTGAAAATTTATAAAAAGGTTCCTCCTCCCGGGTTATATTAAGATGGTTGACTATTCCATAGATAATCCTGGCTTTCCTGAGGCAGTACTCTTGTGCCTGCTTGTGTGCCCAGCACCGTTGTCGGGGTACCTGTGGGTAAACAGGATCCGACGTCTCGTGTAATCCAGGGCAGCCATCAGTGACCACGCCCTCTTGTTTTTACCCATATATGTCACGCTATCTCACTATTAGGAATTGCCAAAGCTGTTCTAAGGCGCTAAACTGTTGTACTAATGGGAATATTCTCATGATGTGTTCACCATACTATGAAAGCCAAAGGACGGAATTGTTCTGATAATTAAACCGATAGTGTAGATTGTTTCAATTCCAGTGTTTGTGTCCTCGAAGAAATTCGAGGTTTGTTATATATATAAATCTGTACTGTGTGGTTATAATTAGTTTACGATGCTTGTAGATCAATTGAATACTGCCTTTAATCCGCGCTGTATAGCGATAGCTGGAGCAATGGGGCATCCCTTTGCTATGGGCTACCGCTATGTATCACACTTACTGAACTATGGCTACCAGGGGCGAGTGTATCCTATAACCCGTAACTCAGCAGAAGTCTTGGGCATCAAGACATACTCATCGCTCAAAGAGATCCCCGAATCTGTTGACTATGTGATATGTTGTCTTCCTGCGTCCCAGGCTCTCGATCTTATAGAGCAGGCATATTACAAGGGGGTTAAGGTAGTCCATTTCTTCACCGGTCGGTTCAGTGAAACTGGCCAGGAGGATGCTGCCAGGGTGGAGATGGAGGTGTTGCAACGAGCCCGGGAATTGGGTATTCGCCTCATTGGGCCGAATTGCATGGGTATACACTACCCCAAGAGCGGCATCAGTTTTGCTTATGATATGCCCGGAGAACCGGGTAGAGTGAGTATGTTTCTTCAGAGTGGTGGCGCGGCTACACAGTTCAGCCATTACGCTGCGTTACGTGGCGTTCGTTTTAGCAAGGTCATTAGTTATGGAAATGCTCTGGACCTCAATGAGAGTGATTTCCTCGACTACTTCTCCCAGGACCCTGAAACAGAGGTGATTGCTGCCTACATGGAGGGTATTAGGGATGGGACAAGGTTCTTTCGTTCACTGAGAGAAGCTACCCTTCGCAAACCTGTCATTATCCTGAAAGCGGGGAGAAGTAGTGCTGGAGCCAGATCGGCGGCCTCCCACACTGCTGCTTTGTCGGGTTCCTTTGGGACGTGGAATACAGCTATGAGGCAGACGGGAGCTATCCAGGCTCAAAGCCTGGATGATATGATAGACCTGGTAGTTTCCTTCGACTGCTTGCCGCCGATTCTGGGGACGAGGGTTGGTGTGCTGGGGGGAGGGGGTGGCAACAGTGTGCTCGCTGCCGATGAGTGGGAGGAGGCAGGTTTCGAGGTCGCCCCTCTGCCTCAGGAAATCGAAGGGGAGGTTAGAAAACTGCTTCCCGAGTTGTGGTGGGGCTGGCTGAGGAATCCTATCGATATGTCCATCTTTCCCGAAGAAGCTTTTGTCACAAATCTCGGTGGAACTATATTCAGGATGATGGCGCAAAGCTCTAATTTCGACCTGTTGGTTACGAACATAATGGTCGGTGGCCCGATGTCGGGAGAAGAACTGGTTGCCCTGGTCGGCAATGAGGTTGAGGATGTATTGGACATTGCCCGAAAAGAGAACACCCCGGTGGCAGTCGTCTTGGACACGGGTGCGCTAGGTACGGAGAATTTTGACGATGTACGGTGGAAATGCCTTGCCCAGGCGAAGACAAAGCTTCTCGCTGCTCGAATACCGGTTTATGCCAGCGGGCCTCAGGCAGCGAATTCTATAATGCGCCTTATCAAGTACTACCGAAGAAGGGAAGACATCCTCAGCACTTCGACGGATGCGCCTCTGGCTGGCAGCCGCTGAACATTTCCGTCATTGTCACATTCGTGGTAATCCAAGAGTCCCTCGTCTGAAGTACTGTCACGCTGGAGCATCCGCTCCAGGCTATCCTCATACACCCATGTCATTCTGAGCCACAGGCGAAGAATCTCTGCTTTTTAGTACGGAGGATTCTGCGGTCGTTGCACTCCCTCAGAACGACATCATACTCTCAGCGCTCTTTCGGAATGACCTGTTGACAGCACGTCATTCCGAGCCGCAGAACGGATTTGCAATAGTCTGTAGCTAAATGGAGTTCCCCCCCCGGCGGCCCCGACGGGGGGGCTTAGGAGGCTCCTGAGGAGTGGTCTGGCTTCGGTAGTCGGGGGCAAAGATAGTGATAACATTGCTTAGCTTTGGATCCATCAGCCGAGAACTGAGACGTCCTTCTATCCGTTCCATAAAGCCGGCGACGGTGATCACGGTTGCCAGGTGCGAGTTGTAGCGGTAGTTTAATATCTGATACAGTTTTTCCTGTGCCCATGGAGTTCCGCTCTCGGTGCCGAGATCATCAAGTATAAGCAACGGGCTCGTTTTTACTGCTTCAAAGATCTGATCGTAGGTTGCTTTGCTTTCAGGGCTGAATGATGAACGAAGGTGGTCGAGAAGGTCTGGCACTACGGCAAAGAACACGGGACGTCCCGACCGTAGCTGGTGGTTGGTTATTGCTGCTGCAAGGTGAGTTTTTCCGCAGCCATGTACGCCCAGAAAAACGAGCCAGTTTTCGGGCATCTCGGCAAACTGGCGTGCTTCCCGTAAGGCAATCTGGAGGCTATCTATTCCTTTCTCATTGGCGTTCATTCCCCTGGCATCGAAGGTCTCGAATGTTTTATCAGCGAGAAATTGTGGTGTAATACCACCGACCTGTTGAAACAGTGTAAGTTGCGGCCTCTCCAGTTCACATTGTTGTGAGATATCCGGGTTTAGCAGCCTGGCAGCCAATCGTTCATCCAGTTCTTCGAGTACGTTGATGGTGACGACCGTTGGTAGTTCAGCATTAAACCTGTGGTTCAGTATCTGGAATAGTTTCTCCTCAGCCCAGGGCGTGCTGCTTTGACTCCCCAAATCATCGAGTACCAGTAGTTCTGCATTACGTACACGCTCAAAGAGTTCATCGTAGGTAATGTCGCTTGTTGGGCTGAATGTGGTACGGAGATGATCAAGGAGGTCGGGCACGATTATGAAAAACACCTGATGCTCCTGTTGTAGCCTGTAGTTGGCTATCGCTGCCGCCACATGAGTCTTGCCACACCCACTTGGCCCGTTCAGGACCAACCACCCCCGGGGCTCCTGCGCAAAGTCTTTTGCTAACTGGTAGCAGCGGGCGAACCTCTCCTGGTTGTGCGGATCGCTGCTGCGTCCCCGGGGCATGAGAGTATCGAATGTGAGACGAGTTAATGGCCCTAAGTTGCTATAGCGTTCGAGGCGACTGAGGTGCTCTTGCTCGAAATCCTTTTCGGTGCAGGTGCAGGGCGCTAATCGGCCGAAGTCGGGATGTCCGAAGGGGACATCGAAACGTAACCACCCCCTGCCCTTGCAGACAGGGCACTCCTTTTCCTCATCTTCAGCGGCGAAGCTATTTCTTGAGGAGATGTCCATATCGTCTGTAGTACTCTTCAGGATCAGACTCTGCTTCAGAATGTCGCCTATGCTCTCCATCATCCTTGCCCTCCGTTGCCCATCGTTCCAGTATGCGGGAGATGTATCTCCAGTTGCGTTTATTGAGGTCGACCGCTTCCCTGAAAGCGGCTTGAATCCATGAGTCGGGATACAGCTTCTCCGCCTCTTTGAGCTCCTCAGCAATTATTGGTGAGAGCATGCCAATATTCTGCTCGTATAAAGCAAAAATGTTTGGTTGCTCCTCGCTTGTCGGATGCGGTATGCTCTCAACAAGTTCTCCCAGCTTGAGTTCGCCGTTCTGTATCTTGTCCACGGCTCTTCTGTCGATTTCGGTGTTTACGAAATAGAGGTCATGGAATTCCCCGTTATGCTTGACAGTTAACTGAATCAGAGTGCCCCGGCTCACCGCCTGATTCAAACTGTGGTGCAGAACGTCTTCCAGTGGACGATCCTCACCCAGTCCTTTTATTAAAACGGGACTGGCGAGAAGTTCACGGAATGTGACAAAGCGAGGGTAGGCCCGTTTTTGATACGTAGCCCAGAAGATATACAGCGTAACCTTAAGTTCGGCAATGTCACCGATCTGGGGCAGCACCGTGCTGAAGAAGGGATTCGGAATCGGTGTGAACTTTGTTTTGCCTGGGAAACCGGTAAATTCTTTCATTGTGGATACCACATACTGCCTTACTCCAGCGAGTGACATATTCTGTCATCTACTTCGTGGGATGTTCGAATGGAATACCTGTACCCCATATTTAATCAGGATTTTCAATGTAGAGGTGGGTCTATTCACCATACATCATGGGGAGAGTGATAATGTTCCCACTCCCCTTTGTACAAATTTCAGGTTATAGCAAGTGCGGCCGTTCTCCTTCGATTATCTCCAGGTTCTCGAACTTTGCCAATCGGTCTCGGAAGAACAGGTGAACTCGCCCCACAGGGCCGTTTCTATGCTTGGCAACAATGACCTCGGCGATGCCCTTCGGGTATGGCTTATCGGGGAACTTGCTGTTCCAATCATCCTCGGTGAAGTAGATATCCTCGCGGTAGATAAAAAGCACGACGTCAGCATCCTGCTCTATGGAACCGCTTTCCCGGAGGTCGGAAAGCATCGGGACATGAGGGTGACGAACCTCTACTGCCCGGCTGAGCTGGGAGACGGCAATTACCGGCACATCAAGCTCGCGGGCGAGTTCTTTTATGGAATGGGAGATGTCGCTCATCTCCTGAACTCGATTGTCGGTTAACCGACTTGAACGCATAAGCTGGAGGTAGTCGATAATAATAAGGTCGATTCCCTTCTCGCTGTGAAGACGGCGTGCTTTGCCACGCATATCGGTATCTCTCAGAAAGGGCGAGTCGTCGACATAAATTGATGCTTCGGAGAGCCGTCCCATGGTCAACATGATGTCCTCTCTCTGGCGTTGGTTAAGCTGGTTGAGTCTGATTTTCTGGCCATCGACACCTGACTCGCAGGAGAGGAAACGATAGGCGAGCTCCATCTTGGACATCTCCAGGCTGAACACTGCGACACGGGCATTTTCACTGAGGGCAGCGTTGCGAGCGATGTTGAGTGCCAGGCTGGTCTTGCCCAGGCTCGGCCTTGCTGCAAGTACGATCATATCGGAACGCTGCATGCCGCTAAGTACTTTATCCAAATCGACGAAGCCAGTAGGTATGTGTGGTAAGAAACCATCATGGCCTGGGTCCAAACTGCTTTCTTCGAAATAGCGGTCGAGCACTTCGCTGATATGGATGAAATCACGTTTGCTCTGCCCATGTCGTAGCCGGAAGATGATACCTTCGGCTCTGTCAAGGGCGTCATCAGCATCCGGCGGTGCCTCGTAAGCGATGGCGGCAATCTGGTTTGAGGCCGAGATCAGACGGCGCATCATGGAAAGGCGGTGCACGATGTTCGAGTAATACTCGGCATGAACCGATGTCGGGACCTGGGAAACGAGATGACTGAGGTACGCGGCACCGCCAGCAGCCTCCAGTTGCTGTCGCCGCGATAGCTCATGAGCTACGGTAATCTGATTTATTGCCTCTTTTCGTTCATAGAGCGAGAGGCAGCACTCATAGGTCCAGCGGTTCTTCTCGCGATAGAAGTCCTCAGCCTTGAGCAGCGTGACGACTTTAAATATCGCCTCTGGGTCGATAATAATCGAGCCCAGCACTGCCTCTTCGGCGTCGAGATCGTGCGGGGGGAGCTTGATGCTTGACTGGGATTCAGGACTGTTATCGTACAAATCAAACCTTCCTCGCAACTGTTCACAGCAAAGAGCTCGGAAATATGGTGCTGAAAATCCTACGCACCCTGGTGAGCAATGGTTATCTTCAGGGTCTTCACAGCAATCCTACCTCTTTGCCACAGGATATGCCGACTTTGTTTGTGTAGGAGGCATATTCCCCTCTTATCTGCGGAGAGCGCCTACTCTTGTTCTTTTTCAGGTTCTGCTTCTTGTTCAATGTGAACACTGATAGTGGCTGTTACGTTCTTGGTTAATTTAATAGGTATCTGATAGCTACCCAGCTCGCGGATCGGAGTCTGGAGTTCGATATGTCGCTTATCGATCTCATGACCGCTGAGCTTCTTTATCTCCTTGGCGATGTCAGCGTTTGTTATTGAGCCATAGAGGCGGTCTTTAGCCCCGGTGCGGACCTTTATGGTGATGTTGGTATTAGCCAGTTCTTGAGACAGTGCCTCGGCTTCTTGTTCGGAGCGAGTTTCACGACGAGCTAACGCCTGGTTACGTGCTTCTACCTTCTGCAACTCGGCAGGAGTGGCAGGCACTGCGAGTTTTCTCGGGAAAAGGAAATTCTTCGCGTAGCCGTTGGCAACTTCTTTTACATCGTCTGTGTTAGCCACGTTGGCGACATCCTGGAGAAAAACTACTTTCATCTTACCCCCTATTCTACCTTTCTCCCCTCATGAAGGGTCAAGGGATTTATCCACGAAGTTATCCACAATATATCAATTGATGTTCTTTTTAGCACAGGTGTGCTGAACGATAAAAGAACCTATCTCATTGCCTGTGCCAGGCTGTTTTTCCAGGCGCTCACTACCTCATCGAGCGGCACATCGATTGCATTTTCGATGAAAAAGCGGTTACCACCGACGGTCCCTAGCTCTTTTAGCGGCACCTGGTGCCTTGTAGCGAGATTGCGGAGTTCACCTACTCGAGCCGGCTCTGCCGAGACAACAATCCTCGATTGTTGTTCACCAAAAAGCTCGCTGTCAGTCTTTCCTTGAAATTCCCATTTCCCACGTATGCCGATGCCGCCGGCGATGCAACTTTCAGCCAGCGTTACAGCGAGACCACCATCGGAGCAGTCGTGAGCCGAGGCGATAATACCCTGGCGAATTGCATCAAGACAGCATAATTGTACCTTTCTTTCCAGATCGATATCTATTGATATGTCTCCGGCAACGATGCCATGAATTGCATCGAGATACTCGCTACCGCCCCTGCCATCTGTTTTCGCAGTGCTACCGCCAAGCAGCACTACTACATCACCTTCTCGTTTGAAGCCTATGGTACAGTGATGCTGTATGTCATCGATTAGTCCCAGCATCCCGATGATGGGTGTGGGATAAATCGGCTCCCCTCTGGTTTCGTTATAAAGGCTCACGTTACCGCTGATAATGGGTATGTTAAGGATATGGCATGCCTCAGCCATACCGCGAATGCATTGCTCAAGCTGGAAGAAGACCTCAGGCTTTTCGGGATTGCCAAAATTGAGGCAGTCGGTGATGGCAAGTGGTGTAGCGCCAGCGCAGGCGAGATTGCGTGCTGCCTCAGCGACAGCTATGATGCCTCCAATGTATGGGTCGAGGTAGCAGTAGCGGCCATTACCGTCTGCCGTGAGCGCAATCGCTTTCTGAGTATCCTTAATCCGCAGTACACCGGCATCGCTTCCCGGGGCAACTACGGTATTGATCTGAACCTGGTGGTCGTATTGCCGGTACACCCATTCCTTGCTGGCGATATTGGGGGAGGCGAGCAGTTGCAGGAGAACCGATGAGGCATTCTCGCCGATGTCGGGGATACCGCTGAGATCGAACCTTTTCAGTTCGTCGATCCAGGCTGGTTTGACCCCCTGGGGCCGGTAGAGCGGCGGAGTGGTGAGAAGAGTAATCGGAACATCGGCGACCACCTCGTCCCCATCGGTTATTCGGGCTATGCCGTCATCGGTTACATAGCCTATGATGTCGGAGCGCAGGTCCCATTTATCGAATATAGCCTTTACCTTATCCTCGCAACCCCTCTTCACGATAGCCAGCATACGCTCCTGTGATTCGGAGAGCATGACCTCATAGGGAGTCATCCCTTCCTCGCGGCGGGGGACCTTGGCGACGTCGATTATCACGCCACTGCCACCTTTTGAGGCCGACTCGATAGCGGAGCTGGTGAGTCCGGCGGCTCCGAGGTCTTGTAAACCTACAATATAGTCGGTTTCTGCAAGCTCCAGGCAGGCTTCCATGAGCAGCTTCTCCATGAACGGATTGCCCACCTGCACTGTAGGTCTCAATTCACACTCATCCTCGAACGTACGTGATGCCAGTCCTGAAGCGCCGTGGAGCCCATCGCGACCGGTGTCGGCCCCCACGAGCATCAACAGGTTGCCAGTGCCACGGGCAGTAGAGCTGACCAGCTTTTCTTTCTCGACAATGCCCACACACATGGCGTTGATCAGGGGATTGGCTGAATACGAGGGTGAGAAAACCACCTCGCCGGCAACATCAGGTATGCCGAGGCAGTTACCGTAGCCACCGATACCCGAGACTACGCCGCCGAACAGATAGCGGTTTCGGGGTTCGTCCAAAGGGCCGAATCTCAGTGAGTTGAGCAAGGCGATAGGACGTGCTCCCATGGTGAAGATGTCGCGCACTATTCCGCCAACACCGGTAGCCGCTCCTTCGTAGGGTTCGATAGCCGAGGGGTGGTTGTGGGACTCCATCTTCATCACGATACAGAGACCATCACCAATGTCGACTGCGCCGGCATTTTCCTCTCCGGGATTTACCAGGACGTGCGGGGAAGCGTGCGGGAGCAGCTTGAGTAGCGACTTCGAGTGCTTGTAGCCGCAGTGCTCACTCCACAGGCTCCCGAACAGGCCAATTTCCACCAGATTAGGCTCGCGGCCTAATTGCTGCACTATGAGGTTATATTCATCTTCGCTCAGGGCGACGTCATCGAGGATTTCTTTAGAGATAGACATTGAGACTCCTGACTACCAACCTATCGTGTCCACATTATTCAACGTTCTGCTTATCTTCATACGCCTTGACCAGTTTTTAGCAGTAACAGGTGTAATCGCTTGTCCTTGACTGCTTCTGACCTTTTGTTTGGGGTACCTGTTTTAAGCATTAACTCGTAATTCAGCTTACCGATCAGTGCTATACTAGCACAAGCGTTCTACTATGTCAAGAATTGAACAGGTTCTAGGCAACCCTGGCAGCTTCCCCGATGATGGACTCAAAGATCAGAATACCGTCAGTTCCTCCCATGATCTGCTCGCAGCAGCGCTCGGGGTGGGGCATCATGCCCAGGACGTTCCCTGCTTTGTTGACAATACCAGCGATGTTGTTCAGGGAACCATTGGGATTTGCCTTCGCGGTTATCTCGCCTGATGGCGTGCAATAGCGGAACGCAACTCTCTTGCTGGCCTCGAGTTCTCTCAAGGTTGCATCATCAGCGAAGTAGCTGCCCTCGTAATGGGAAATCGGGATGGAGAGCACCTGTCCCTGTTGCGTTCGTGAAGTGAAGGGCAAAGAGTCGTTTTCAACACGAAGGTCTGTCCATTGACATCTATACTGGAGATGGTTGTTCTGCGTAAGGACTCCGGGCAACAGCCCGGCCTCGCATAGTATTTGAAAGCCATTGCAGATACCAATTACCAGTTTCCCGGAAGCGGCGAATTTCTCCACTGCGCTCATTACCGGCGAAAAGCGAGCAATAGCCCCGCAGCGAAGGTAGTCGCCGTAGGAGAACCCCCCGGGAAGGACCACGCAGTCGAAGCCCGATAGGTCGGTACTCTTGTGCCAGATGTAGTCAACCTGTTGTTTCAGAACCTTGGCCAGTACGTGGTAGCAATCCCTGTCGCTCCAGGTCCCGGGAAAAACGATTACCCCGAATTTCATCTCGATTCCTCACTTATGCGATGCCACTACTGGCTATGTTCAGTGTAGCACATCGGAGAAGGTAATGACACAGTTTTTCATGTTCAACGCCCTGTATGGTGCACAGACTTTAATTGAAAAGTAGGGACGTATCGTACTACGTCCCTACAGAGTTCTCTGCTCAATGAAAGCTGATGGCTGGATGCTTGTTATGTTGTTGAACCGCTGAGCAATTCTGTTACCACCTCATTTATATCGCGTCCTTCAGCCTTCCCTTTCAGTTGGGAAATAAGCTTTGACATGACCTTTCCCTTATCCCCAGGACCTCGTGCATCCACCTCGTCTATCACCTGACGAGCAGCAGCAACGATATCATCGCGGGACATTTGCTGCGGTAGATACTCGAGGAGTATGGCTAACTCAGCCTCTTCCTTGTCTATGAGATCCTGCCTGCTTGACTTCTGGAACTCAGCGATGCTTTCCCTGCGCTGCTTGGCTTCTTTAGAAATGAGATCGAGCACATCGGTATCATCCAGACTTTTTTGCTGAGCTTTCTCGACGTTTTGAATCCTCGCTCTGACCAGGCGAATTACCGATGTGCGAGTCTTCTCTCCGCTTTTCATAGCCTCTTTGAGATCAGCAACTAACTTCTCGTGTAACATTAGCTCTTGTCCGTCATCCACCAGCCAAACTACGTAATTTATTAATTCCGGGGGCCCCTGGAAGTTTTGGAGCTTCTCGCCTTGGAACTTCTGGAAGTCTTACGCTTTTTCGTTGCTTCTTTCTTCTTGCGTGTTATGCACGGCTTTTCGAAATGTTCCCTGCGCCGGGCCTCGGCAAGTATTCCGTCTTGCTGGACTTTTTTATTGAATCGCTTTAACGCAATCTCAAAAGGTTCGTTATCGCCAACCCTGACCTCAGTCACTCACACACCACCCCCTTCATTGTATCATTAGCCATTTACCCCTCGCTGATTATAGCTTTTATAGAGCGGAAGTGTCAAGTAATCGAATTATGCGGGTGATTTAAATCATGGTTAACAGTTTCTTTTGCCCTATAGTACTCTGCCTCAACAAGGATCATACTTAACCATCGTACAGAAAAGATTGACACCACAGACCAAACAGGATAGAGTATATGCTACGAATAGTAGTCCCAGTTCCTGGTCTTGGTTGACCTGATTTATCGTATTGCGTTCATTGCCAGTAAGCTTGCTGGTAGTTTACTACCCTTAGGCCAGGCTGTTTAATGGTCGCAATGCTTTTCCAGCTTCGCAAAGCGTCTTGAAAACCACTCACAATTCTTTGAACCCCTGGTTTCTCTAACCGTAAGACGTAACGAACAAAACGTATCACAGGTGCTGATTATGTCCTAGCAGCACTTCGAGTATTGAAAGCTTTGGGATAAACTGAAGCTGTATCAATTTGAAGAAGTTGCCATGCGAGAACGTAAAATAGATTCCCCCACATCTATCAGCAAACGAAAATACGATCACCTGAATACGGCGTTACATAAACAGGTGCAATACGAGCACGTAACTACCGGTTTTGAGAAGTACCGGTTTATTCATCAAGCATTGCCCCAGCTCGATCTCACTACTGTTGATTTCTCGACAACCTTTCTGGGGGCAACGTTACGTGCTCCTCTAATGATCTCATCGATGGTGGGCGGCATTGATGAAGCCGGCCGTATCAATCGCAATCTGGCACAGGCAGCTCAGGAAATGGGACTGGCTATGGGAGTTGGTTCCCAGAGATGTGCCATAGAGAATAGTGGTATGGCTGAAACGTACAGGGTACGAGACGTTGCTCCAGATATACTTCTGTGTGCTAATTTAGGAGCAATCCAGCTCAATTATGGGTACGGCATAGATGAGTGCCGCCGTGTAGTAGACATGATCGGAGCTGATGCACTCATCCTGCATCTCAATCCACTGCAAGAAGCTTTACAGCCTGAAGGTAATACTAATTTCTCAGGTTTGCTGGAAAAAATTACCGATGTATGCAGGGCACTACCTGTCCCGGTGATAGTGAAAGAAGTCGGTTTTGGCATTTCAGAGCAAGGAGCACATCAACTGGCCAGAGCAGGGGCCGCCGCAATTGACATAGCCGGCGCTGGGGGTACTTCCTGGAGCGAGATAGAGCGCTATCAGGCACAGGATGAGAACGACAACAACCTTGCCGGTTCTTTTGCCACATGGGGGTTACCGACTGCCCAGTCGTTACAGATGGCTAAAAAGGGTGCGCCCAGTGTTCCCCTCATTGCTAGCGGCGGCATACGGTCAGGCCTCGATGCAGCCAAGGCGATCGCACTTGGAGCGGACATTGTCGGCATTGCCAATCCGCTTCTAATGGCGGCACAAACATCTGCTGACATGGTGATGCAGTATTTGACTGCATTGATCAAAGGATTACGCATATCGATGTTCTGCACTGGCGCTGGTACCATCGAAGAACTGAAACATACCCCCTTGTTAATCGACTAGAAAAGTACCTGCTCATGTCTACGACTAATCGTCTCACTGTAATTGGCGCTGGATTCAGCGGTTTAGCTGCCGCAGCATTGCTGGCCAATGATGGGTGGGACGTAACGGTACTGGAAAAGAATGCACAGGTGGGTGGTGCGGCACGGGCCTGGAATGTTCGGGGATTCACTTTTGACATGGGGCCCACATGGTACCTCATCCCTGAGGTGTTTGAGCGGTATTTCGCTCTTTTCGGGGAGCGACGCGAAGCGTATTACGATCTCACTCTGTTGAATCCGTCGTATCGAGTCTTTTTCGAAGATGGGGAGCAGGTAGATATCACTCCTGATATCGAACAGACAAAGGCGACCTTTGAGCGTTTCGAACCAGGTGGTGCAGACAAGCTCACCAGATTTCTGGAACACGCAGCGTACCGATACGACACCGCTATGAAGGAGTTCCTGTATCGCGAATACCGCAGTATATTCGATTTCTTTAATCGCCGTTTGCTGGTGTATGGTGCTCGGATGAACCTGTTTCGCAGCCTTGACAGAGAGGTCAGTTCGTACTTCACCGACGATCGGGCGAAAAAGATACTGGAATATGCCATGGTGTTTTTAGGGAGTAGTCCATTCAACGCCCGGGCACTCTATTCGATTATGGCTCATGTCGATCTCAATCTGGGTGTGTGGTATCCCGGCGGTGGCATGGGCTCGGTGGTCGATGGCGTACGAATGCTGGCGGAATCCAGAGGTGTAATGATTCGCACCGGGGAGCAGGTGCGAAAACTGAGCGGGGACAATGGTACATTGACCTATATCGTTACGGAGGCTGGTGAGTATCCGGCCGATGTGGTAGTGGCCAGTGCCGACTATCCACACGTGGAAACGGAACTGTTGGAACGATCACAGCAGAGTTATCCTTTGGATTACTGGCGGAAACGGGTTGTTGCACCATCGATGTTTCTCATCTTTCTGGGGCTTACTAAGAAAGTCGAGGCGCTCACTCACCACAACCTCTATCTGGCTAACCGCTGGGAGGAGCATTTCGCTTCAATTTTCGATAATCCAGACTGGCCGAAGAATCCTTCCTATTACATACACTGTCCTTCACAACTGGATAAAACGCTTGCACCCGAGGGCCATGAAATCGTTGTTATCGGGGTCCCGGTTGCTCCTGGACTGGACGATAGTGACTCCCAGAGACAGGAGTTTGCTGAACAAGCAATCAAGCATCTTGAGAAATTGATTGGTACGGAGCTACGTGATTCTATCGTTGTTCAACGTATTTTCTCGCATCGAGATTTCAAGAACGAGTACAACCTGTACAGGGGCACAGCTTTTGGACTGTCACACACTCTCTTACAGACCGCTGTCTTTCGTCCTTCTTACCGGAGTCGCAAGATAAAGAACCTGTATTTTACCGGGCAGTATACTCATCCTGGTATTGGCGTTCCTATGTCCTTTATTTCGTCCCAGGTAGTTGCTGAAAAGATTAGGAGGGAGCGGAGATGACACTAGATCAGATTCAGCGCCTGACCTTTGAACAGGGAAGCACTACGTTCTTCAACAGTAGCCTCTTCTTTCCCCTTGATGTAAGGCGAGACGTTTTTACACTCTATAGTTTCGTGCGCACTGCCGATGACATGGTAGATACTATACCCCAGAGGACTGATGATTTTTACCGTTTCAGAGATGACTATACTAATGCCTTACAGGGACACTCCACCCATGACCTGATTATTCATTCATTCATCGACCTCATGTGCCGAAAGGGCTTTAATCCACAATGGGTAGAGTCGTTCCTGAATACAATGGAACTCGACCTTACCAAGCAGGTTTACTCCACCATCGAGGAAACCCTGGATTACATGTACGGATCGGCAGAGGTAATCGGACTCTTTATGGCCAAGATACTGAATCTGCCTCCCGAAGCATATATGTATGCAAGATTGCAGGGCAGGGCAATGCAGTACATTAACTTCATTCGCGATGTCGAAGAAGACCGGCAGTTAGGCCGCGTTTACTTGCCTTTGGCAGATTCTGGAATCACGAGTCTTGAGCATCGGCATGCCTTGATTGAGCGCGACGCCTTTACGGATTTCATCCATGTTCAGATCGGTCGCTATCGTCAGTGGCAGGCGGAAGCGAAAAAGGGATTCCGTTATATTCCCGTCCGCTATCTTATTCCGATTAAGACAGCCAGCGACATGTATAGCTGGACCGCGCGGAAAATCGAGTTAGACCCTTTTATTATTTACTATACAAAAGTGAAGCCTCGCCGGAGCCAGGTAAGGTTGCACGCGTTTTCCAATGCCATCCGGATAAGAAGAATAAAGAAGCGCAGTTACCGTGACTCCCTGTATCTGCTGGAGTAATGAACAAAATGCTTTGGATTTACCACGGTTCCCCATAGGTATATGAAACACAGACCTGTAAAAGGACAGATCAAGCTCCCCGATGAACCTGCACTCATAAGAGGACTCGTAACAATTTACATTGTGGGGATCGTTGGCCACCTTGTGCCTATCGGATTATCTGTCATGCTATGGCTGACGCCATTTGTGCTGCTCATCTCCGGGATAATGGTCCTGATCCCGCTACGCAAAACACAGCCACTCACCTTTTGGTTATGGTGTGGTGGTGTAGTAGCCATTACTTTTCTGGTGGAGGTTATCGGAGTAACAACCGGCGCTGTTTTTGGCCCCTACGAGTACGGATCAACTCTTGGGCCCGGTATCTGGGGTGTACCTTTGTTGATATGCTGGAACTGGTTGTTCATCATTCTGGGAGCGATTGGAATAAGCCAGAGGATAAGGCATCCTGTGTTGTTTGCAATGCTTGTTGGCACACTGGTTGTGCTTTTTGACTTCACCTTGGAACCGGTTGCCATCAAGCTCGATTACTGGGAATGGCATTTGGCCAACATCGCACCACAGAATTACTTCGCCTGGTTTGCGATAGCTTTTGTTGCTGCTATAGGGTATCGTGGCCTCAAGTTGGTTATGGACAGCCGAATTCCCCGGAGCTATTTCGCGATCCAGTTGCTCTTTTTCCTTGTTCTGCGCCTGTTTCTCTAGCAAAGAGATGCGGTGTTTTCTAATCAGATAGTGCGTTCTTTCCATAGCCTCTTACCGCTCAGGGTAACTGCCATAGACCGTAGTGCAATCAGGATAAAGAACGAAATCGTGATCGGATAGAGCAGCACCTGCCATAGCGGAAAGTGAAATTGTCTGTAAGATAGCATCCATAGAAAAAGCGATACTGCAATCGTGCTCCATGCTACTACTGTGGAGAATGATGATGTGCCAAATCCAAGAAATGCCGACAAAATAACGGCGGGTGGCTCGATAAATACCAACCCGAGCCACAGCCAGATGAATACATAGACCGGAATATTGTAGTCGAACGCTGCGAAAAGGTTCTTGCTCAACCCATCAACGACCTGGCGAAAATTCCGATACATGCGACAACGGACATAGTTTTTTCCATCAAGGATACGCCATCGCAGGTTTGCCGATTTGATATTCCTCACCAGCGCCAGGTCATCCACAACAGTGTTTTTCACTGCTGCGTGTCCACCGATCAGTTCATAGGAATGTCGGGAGAATAACATGAATTGTCCATTGGCAAAGGAGAGACACGGCGCTTTCAATCTATATGCCAGAGCAAGTGGAAGAAATGAGAATATGCTCCACCAGACAACAGGAATCGCCAACCGCTCTGCCCACGAGCGAACCTGCTGGTGGGGGAGTACGCTGAGTAGACCAGCATCTTCCGAAAGCAAAGCTGATACTGCATGACGAAGCGCCTGGGGTTTATGGCAGGTATCAGCGTCGGTGAACAGCAACAATTCACCGGTGGCAATCAGGGCCAGTTGATGGCAAGCCCAGTGCTTGCCCAGCCACCCTTTGGGGAGCGGCTTACCTTTGACAAGAGTGAGTCGATCGTTCCTGGCTGCCAGTTTCTCCAGAACACGCCATGTGCCATCAGTTGAATTATCGTCAAGAGCGATTACCTGAAAATCGGGATACTCTTGTTCCAGGAGCGATCCTATGCACTGTTCAATGTTGCCCTCTTCGTTGCGTGCGGGGACCAGAACCGAGACCTTCGGAGTACGTGGCATGACGCGGTAATCTCCAAGATGCCGGTAGGTTACTGAATTCCACAGGGCAATCGATAATGGGAACATCAGAAAAATGAGCAGGATGATTTGATGTGCGATCCAATTGTCCATATCATCGCCTGAACAGTTGTACAAGCCATGGTCTCAGTCGCGGTAGTTGCTGCAAGTCAGCCCAATGCTTCCATGTGAGAATAAGCAAGGTTCCTGCTCCTGTGACGAGAATAACCGCATCGAACTGACGTAGAGCTGAGTATAGTATGAGTGTAAGCATCGCCAGGATGACTGACCAGGCATCGATCACCTGCAGTAAAATAAAACATCCGAGAGCGATACCCAGAACGGTGGGGCCTTCCCAGAGCAACAGACCGGTCCAAACACCAAAGGTAACGGTAACTGCTTTCCCCCCACGAAATCCTAACAAAGGTGAAACTGCATGCCCCAGTATGGGGGTGAGGGCAACAGGCAACAGTCCCCAGCCCTGCAGTTGAAAAGCGAAGTGAGCGAGACCCACAGGAATCGCCCCTTTCAAGTAGTCAAGGATGAGAGCTGGTGCGCCGCTTTTCCAGCCTCCCGCTTTGAAAGCATTGACGGCTCCGGGATTTCCATCACCATAGCGACGAATATCATCCCGAGCCATAATCCTCCCTGCCCAGTATGAGAGCGGGAGAGCGCCAAGCAGAAATCCTGCTATGCTCCAAATAACGATTTCCATTTGTATTCGTATCCTGGAGGATCGCCAGACAGGTGTGCTTACAGAGACTTCCCGACAAGAGTCAGCAGCGATATACCAGAGTTTGAACCCTATCTCACTCTTGAAGCAGATCAACGAGAATTTGGAGCAACTGTGGTCTCTGGCCGAACGCTCTAACCCACACCCTCAAGCTAAATCTGAAGAAATTCGGTAACCATGATTTATGATGCAATGGCACCCCATTCGGTAACACTTTCTATTGACGCAACACGAATAATCGAACTGTATGGTATAGTTAAATCATGGTTGATATTTTCACCTATAGCCTATAGAAAGATGGAAGCAAGGATGAGGGGCAGTGGGATGTTTTGCAGCGTTTCATCTATGCATTGTAATCCAAAGATGACAGAGCATTATTTCGTCGCTTTGCGTGCTCCCTCTTCTACTGTGAGTAGATCGACCTCTTGCGATTCCCTTTGGTGAGTGTTCTTCAAACTCTTCAATCGTTTCACTTATGTTCCAACTACAAACGTCTGCTATGGTACCGCTACTAAGCTCAATAATCCACTTATTGATTTCATCATACCAATCGGATGGAGAGCGTCCTTGTAAGTATCCGATCATTGCAGCAATATTATGGTTGGTGCCGTGGAGTCCCAACTTGAAACGCTGTATCCCACCCTTTTTTCTTTTTTTACCTCCAGTCACATACTCCTTTTCGCGGGCACGTGCAGGAGCAGGGAGCCTTTTGCATTCAAAAACGGTAATAGGATCATATATAGAATAAGTTCTTGCTTCAATTGTATCAGCAACAGGTGATGCAGAAATATCCACACTGCTACGGCCAGTCTGGGCTTCTTCATGGTTAAAGCGAACCATTGGGAAATTATTCCGAGCTTCAGAATCAAGGAATTTGCATAATTGAGAGTTTAGTTTTTTTTCTGATTGTTCAGCAGGTCGATTGGGATCATCTCGCCATGCAGGTAGTTGAGTATAAACAAAATCGATTGTTCGTAGTACGAGTGAGTTCGGGTTGACACCAGATGTAATTTTGCCGATAGCCGGTTTCTCTGTACTCGCCATCTTTTCTAGTATCCTTGTCTGCGGAGGTCAACAATAGTTTCATCTGCGTCACGAACCGCCGTTGAGCGAATCCAATAACGTAACCGATCCGGCTTAATTAATAGCAAGAAGTTTTCAGAGTAGAGACGCAAGATGCGAATAGTACGAAGGTATATATGATCTTGGTCAGCATAAACAAGTTTTCGTAACTCATTTTCTGCCTCCTCCTCTGAGAGCCACGAGGAATCAGGACGTTCGCCAAAATAGAAAGGCTGACAGGTCAAACCATTGAGAAAAATAGGGTCCGAAGCTTTTAAATTGTCATATACACTTTTAAGCATACGAATAAATATTTCTGAATAAGCGTTGAGGTCATCAATGTCTGCTGCCTTCGTCAATAAATCTGAATTTTGTCCAAGACGAACATAGTTCGTTAAGTATTTAAGCGTATCTTCGCGTATAGCTTCTTCCCAGAAAGAAAAGGAAAGATCATTTAAATCTTCGGGGTATGGCAATGCGTCGATATCCTGTTTGCGAATTGCAGAGGCCTTATTTACTAACGATTCTGTACCATATAATTCACAGCAGAATTGATAGATTTCGCGTTTGCTTATGAGAGATTCAAAAAGATTGTGCAACTCGGATGCTTGAGTCTGTGGTGCGTGAATGCCAACAATTCTGTGTCCATATGTGAGAACGCCTTTATCCCAATATTCCATCGGAAGTGTTGCCACCTCTTTGATTAAAATGAGGGGTGGGGTAAAGCGCTTCTCACTCCTGGGACTTACAAATCTTGTTTTGGTTAGGGGGCTTATGTCGGTCTCATTAATTCCTATGTTAGTGAAAGCTTGGGTTGGTAAATAATCCTTACCCTGCAGAAATGGTGCGGGTTCTCCACCTTTTTTCCCTACTATGAACCCTTCGCCATAATCCCACTCTTTCTGCGCTATGAATTTTCCCAATTTACGCATACTTTGAAGGCGTAGTGATATATCGAAAAGCCGACCGCCTCCAAGAAGATTAGAACGCCAGATATAGGGATATTCAACATGTTTTTGGAAAACGTGATGTCTATCATAATGGTCAAGTTCAAAACAGATATGCTCTTTTACACTTACCGTTCGTCGGAAAGTTAAGTGCGTAATTCGATGATCACTATAGGGTTCACTGGCTTGAGCAAATATAGCTATCGTCTTAACATCAGCCTCTTCATATAATTTACGAATCGATACAAAGTCAAAGATGGTATCGACCTTATATTTTTGGAAAAGATAGGTTCGGAAGTTTTTAGCCTTGCTATTATAAAGCAAGCCTGCAGGCTGAATTAGGCAAACCTGACCTCCTGTACGAAGAATTTTGTAAGCTTGTTCTAGGAACAAGTAGGCTGATTGTTTATCTGGTAATACTCCCCGTTTTTTATCTTCGCGTTGTGCAACTCTATCGATTTGTACACCAGGCGCTGAAAGTTGAGATTCAAACGGAGGGTTCCCGATGATCACATCAAATCTCTCTTTGAAAGCGGTAGGTTTCGTTTGTTGGAAATCGAGAATAACATTGAAAAAATCTGTTTCCCTCAGGTTTGATTCGCGGAGTTTATCGAATTTCAATTCATCCCATATGACTTCCGGCTGCAATGCATCACAAATTGTCAAGCACATACTGAATGAAGCTAGGTGAATGGCGTATTCATCTAATTCTATCCCGAAAATACTGTCTTTAAGGATCCGTTTAAGCGTATTTACTTTAGGACGCTGCCAATTATTCTGACTTCGCCAAACGTTGATCAGTCTCTTAAAGGCGCCAACCAGAAAAATTCCCGAACCGCAAGCGGGGTCTAAAACGCGCTCTTTTCCGGAAAGATTCTCATATGGCATGGCATAATCTAATAACAAAGAGGCTAAGAATGGGGGAGTATAGATAGCGCCATGGCCACCGTCAACAAATCTCTGATAGAGGTTACTAATGATTTCGACAGGTAGATGTTCAAACGAGAATTGTTGCCAAAGGTAACGCTGTTTCTTCAGTGTTCTTGCCTCGACCAAATTGGCAAAGAGAATGAGATTGTCATTATTAAGCGCTTTTCGTGCTTCACTTGAGAGTGAAAACACATCGCCATTGAATTTAGCTTCGAGGAAATCCAGCAGCCGACATACCTCCTGAGGTTTTCCCCCTTGTAAAACTTCAAAAAACCTGTTCGCTCCTTCGTGGTAACTGCCGAAAAAACCATCGGGAAATACGCGACGGTCTTCAAGATATTTAATCAGTACCATTAACAGAAGTAACTGCCGAAGAATCGGCTTTGCTTCATCCGGAAGTTCAGCGTCTGTTTCAACAATTGCTTGGATCAGCAACTGATGTGCTGTCTTGGCATAGTTAGCTAAACCTTGGTTAGGGGTCTCTTCCCAAAAGGTCCCATCTGCTAAACGTAATGCGGAGAAGTTTTTCAGTTCGCGATTAATCGTTGCTGCAGCGCCTATCGCCTCGACCTCGAAGCGTTTAACAGTTTTATAACGGACACCCTCATCCACCCAAAAATCCGGTCCTCTCGCACATGTCAGGATATCAATTCGGGTGGGCCAAGAGATATAAATTAGAGGTGCAGCTCCGTGGAGCCATACTTCAAGATGAAGTTTCGCCAGGGTTTCTTCATCAAGCCTTTCATCAGCGTTGTCTACAACGTAGGCCGATATTTGCGATGAGCGCCCATCTGAAAAACGGCGAAAGAATATGTAATCAATACGATTAAATATCTTGGCATAAGTAATGGCAGCTTGTTCATCTATACGTAGATTCTCTCTGGCAACTCCATGTACTGGCACCAAGCCTGGGATAAGCTTATCATCAGAATCAATAAGATCAACTAATTGAAGGGGATTAGTGGCCATTTTCTTTCTCAACTGAACAGTACTGTACAGAAGACTCACTAGGACTATTAAGAAGGCCGCTAGGTTCAATCATCTTTATTTATTGTCCTTTTGGCTGATCGGGGCTTAGAACCTTTTATTACATAGCTTTCGTATATATCGAGTAATTCAGCTATGAACCCATCATAACTTTGCCCCTTATGGCGAAGCTTATCTAGGCGATTCGAAGTCTCAGTTCTTACTCTAACTGTCTTTCCATCCTGCTTTTTCCTCGCATCCATATGACACTATTATATACTATAGTGTCAATAGTAGATAATAGTCACATTTGTATAGATAAGTGTCCTGCAAACATATAAGTTGCGCTTTGCGTAGAAAAGTGCTGTCATCCAAACGCTCATGCTATAAACCTATGCAGGGTTAAGTATAATCCTAGTTGATTCATTATAGGTTATAGGTTTTTGGAATGATTCTGTGTAATGCTGACATGCCACTGACCCTCCCCCATTTTATAGGCCAAACGCAGTTAGAATTTTCCCGTAATTACCAGCATATTCCCTGGGTGTCAGACCTGCAAGAGATGTATGAGGTCCGCCCCTCATTATAATCTATTCGCCAACTTTCGATAACCTCTCTGGTACTCAATTACTGGCATTGGTAAAGTTAAATCATGGTTGATATTCCCTTTTGCCTTATAGCACATTGCCTCGAACAAGATCATACTTAACACATTTCTTGACATGGCTTCGGTCTTTATTTACACTTGAGATGGTTGTATTGGGAGAAAAGCTGTATGAAGTGTCCTGCCTGCAGCAATCTGATGATAGTGGTCGAGCATGAAAAGATCGAGCTTGATTACTGTGTGAATTGCTCTGGGGTCTGGTTCGATGCCGGGGAGTTGGAGCTTTTGCTCGAAACCATGCAACTGGAGGGAAGTATCCTGTCACTGGACAGTGTTTTGACCTCACCTGAGGCGGATTCCGCGGAGAAGAGGCGACGATGTCCTATCTGCGGCGTGAAAATGAAAAAGGCAACGGTGGGTCATGAGCCGGAGGTGTTGATCGACGCCTGTCAGCGAGGAGATGGTCTTTGGTTTGATGAGGGTGAGGTAGGCCAGTTGATAACACAGCTAACCGGAAAGCCATCTGACGAGTCAGATTCCCAGGGCCGCGTTATTACATTCCTGGGGGATGTATTCAGGGCAAGGGACTGATCTTTTTTTCGGTTTTCCGGCTGATAGTTGACAGTATATGGGGAATCCGAATCCACTGTTGTGAATCCTGAACTCCTCCGGGGGCTAACAATTTCGCTTGGACCTCCGATTCCTTAGATATCAACTGTTCGCTACCAAGTATAATCACTTTGGAGGTATTTTATTATGATAGCGCTGTATGTCATCATTGCTGTCGTTCTCGTGGTCGCTCTGTTCGTTGGTATTACCTATAACAGCCTGGTCAGGCTGCGCAACCAGACGCAGAATGCGTGGGCGCAGATCGATGTCCAGCTCAAACGGAGGCATGATCTCATTCCCAATCTGGTGGAGACGGTCAAAGGGTATGCGGCGCACGAGCGCGAGACACTGGAGGCGGTTACCAGTGCCCGCAACCTGGCCCAGGGAGCAGTCGGTAAAGGAGTTGGTGCTCAGTCCAAAGCTGAGGCCGATCTCAGCGGGGCTCTTTCCCGTCTGATGGCAGTGGTTGAGAATTACCCCGATCTGAAGGCAAACCAGAATTTCCTCGCCCTCCAGGAGGAGTTGACCTCAACCGAGAATAAGATAAGCTTCTCACGCCAGTTCTACAACGATTCCGTGTTGAACTACAATAATAAGACTCAGATGTTTCCCTCCAACATTGTAGCGGGCATGACCGGTTTCAAAGCGGGCGAATTCTTCGAGATTGAGGTTGCTGCGGAGAGGGAGGCGCCCAAGGTTAGCTTCAGTTAATCAGGAGACAGTAGACTATGTGGGAACAGATTAGGTCGAATCAGATAAGGTCTGTGGTATTAGTAGTGGCAATGGCAACGGTGCTGCTGGCGGTCGGCTATTTCATAGGACTCTACTTTTTCGGTAGCGGCATCGCCGGTTTGGTCATTGCAATAGTGATATGGGTGGTAATGAACCTGGTTGCCTTTTTCCAGGGGGACCGCGTATTGCTGGCACTGGCCAGAGCACGGAAAATAGAGCGCGATGATCATCCCCGGCTGTATAACATCGTCGAGGAGATGAAGATTGCCTCAGGTTTAGAGAAAATGCCTGATATCTACATCATCGATGACTCTGCGCTGAATGCCTTCGCCACAGGCAGGGATTCCGAGCATGCCGCAGTCGCCATAACCTCAGGGCTTCTGCAAAAGCTCAACCGCGATGAGCTTCAGGGAGTCATCGGACATGAGATCGCTCACATAAAGAATCGTGACGTGATGTTAATGTCACTGTGCAGCATTCTCCTGGGGACTATCGTCATCCTGGCCTGGTACGCAACGCGCATTATATTCTTCCAGTCCATGTTCGGTGGCAGAAGAAGTTCTTCATCGGGTGGGGGTGGCTATGGGCAGATAATACTGCTGGTGGTAGGAATCGTCTTGATGATACTGGCTCCCCTTATAGCCCAACTGATATACTTCGCCATTTCGCGGAAGCGGGAGTACCTGGCTGATGCTTCCTCTGCGCAGTACACCAGATATCCCGAGGGCCTGGCCTCTGCCCTGGAGAAGCTCGGCGCTTCAACCGCACAACTGCAATCAGCCAACCAGGCTACAGCACCAATGTACATCGTTAATCCCTTTCGCAAGAAAGGAATGGCGGCTACTGACCTCAGCAGCACTCACCCACCGCTCACAGAGCGGATACGGATACTGCGCTCGATGGCTGGCGGAGCCTCGTTCGCTGACTACGACAAAGCGTATCACCAGGTTCATAAAGGGGGCAAAGGATTCGTTATTCCTGCCTCCGCGCTGGCCGGTGGTGGCACTGTGGGGTTGCGAGCGGCGCAACCGGAAGCTGCACCGATCGGGTCGGAACCGAGCAAACTGGAACGCACTCGCGAGGTCTCAGACCTGATGTGGCGCATGAACGACTACAGGACGATCGACTGTGATTGTGGCACCAGGCTGAAGGTGCCTCCCAAGCTCAAAAAGGCCAAAATCAAGTGTCCCCACTGCGGTCAGACACACCAGCTCTAACTAGTAAATAGCGCCATCCTCAACCAGCCTGGCAATCTCGTCCTCGGGGATACCGAGCAGCTCGCGGAGTACATAATCATTGTGCTGTCCGATACTTGGTGCCGGGTGGAAATTCCCGATCGGTGTGGGGATCGGCTTGCCCGGTACACGAGGAAGCAGCCCTTTTCCCATTTCCGGATGGTCCATCTCAACGAAGAAACCACGCTCTTTAAGATGGGGGTCATTTGCGAGCTGTTCGACATTAACCGAGGGGCCTGCAGCCACTCCTGCTTTCTGTAATATCTCCATCACTTCATAGGCACCGCGGTTCACCGTCCACTCCTGAATGAATACGTCGAGCGCATCTTGATTACGACATCGGCTTATTTGGTCACTGAACCTTTCCTCACGAGCCCACTCTGGATTGCCCATCGCTCCGCATAGGGCGTTCCACTCCTCGTCGTTTGCCACAGCTATGGCAACCCACTCGTCTTCTCCCTGGCAGTGGTAGCAGCCACAGGGGGCCATGAAATCCTCACGATTCCCCTTTGGTTCCCGTATAATCTGGTTCATAGTATAGTCCATTACTGCTTCGGGGAGCACGGCAAGAGTCGCCTCGCTCATGGAGAGGTCCAGGTACTGCCCCTCTCCGGTCATCGCTCGATGGTGCAATGCAACCATGACGGCGAAAGCTCCAGTTTGTGCCGCTATTTTATCGGACCAGAATGGCCCCATCGAGGGAGTCGGATCCCCACCGATGTAGCCGGTGAGGGAGGCCAAACCACTGAAGGCATGAATCATCGCCGCATAGGCTACATGATCCTTATCGGGACCGGTATTGCCAAAACCTGAGATCGAGAGCATGATAAGGTCCGGCTTAATCGCCTGTAACGTCGCGTAGTCCAACCCCAGTCGTTCCATCACACCTACGGAAAAATTCTCTGCGACCACATCGCTGACCTTGACCAGTTCCTTGGCGATCTCTATTGCTCGCGGGTTGGTCAGGTTGAGGGTGCAGCCCTTCTTGCTATAGTTTAAAAAAGCAAAGTGGGTGCTCTTGTTGAGGCTTGGATCATCGCTGCTCGTTTGAAGCTGGAAATACGTTCTGAGCATGTCCGGGCGTTTGTTGCTCTCGATTTTAATCACCTCGGCACCCAGCGCAGCTAACCAGATGGTAGCTTGCGGCCCCGCCTGGATTTGTGTGAAATCGACGACCCTGACTCCTTCTAAAGGCAACTTACCCATTAGATCACCCTCGCTTCTCTCATTTTTAGCAGGTCTGTCATCGCGTAGCCCAGCCGATGGCAGATTATCTCCTCGTTGTGTTGTCCCAGGGCTGGAGCTGGACGGGCTGTTTGTGCCTGGTTTTTGGAGAGCTTGCACGGCGGGCCAGGGTACTTAATACTGCCGGTCTGTGGGTGATCGACGTCGATAAAGAAATCCCTGCTCACCATATGTTCAGAGGCCATCACCTCTTCTATGGTGTTGACCGGTGAGCAAGCGACGTGGTCTGCCTGCATTATGTAAGCCACCTCGCTCTTTGTGAGTTTCCCGGTCCATTCCTCAAGTAGCGGCTCAAGTGTTTCCCAGTTCTGGGAGCGGGAGATATAGTCTTTGAACCTGTCGTCACGTGCCCACTCCGGATTACCCATCGTCTCGACAGCACGCTGCCATTGGATATCATTGATGAGATACATCATTATGGAACCGTCTTTGCATTTGAGGTGCATACCAAAGCCGGTGAGACCGCTATTAACCCTGTTTTGTACCGTTTTCATGTAGGTATAGGTAGCCAGATCACGGCCTGAATTGAAAGCTATAGCTTCGTGTTCTGAAAGGTCGATATGCTTTCCCTCGCCATTGGTATGACGGCTGAATATTGCCGACATAATAAGTATCGCTGCAGACAGGCCAGTGCAGAAATGGGCTTGATGCCCACCTGCTTTGAGTGGCGGATGATTGAGACTATCAACCTGCATCGGTGTACCATAGCCCGCACCACCTATGTGATAGGCAATTAAATCACAACTCTTGTAGTCACGATAAGGCCCTGTTTGTCCAAATGGGGTGATCGAGGCCATAACCAGTCTGGGATTGATCTGTTTAAGCGTATCGTAGCCCAGGCCGAGGGCTTCCATCGTTCCAGGGCTGTTGTTCTCCACGAGGATGTCGGCATCCTTGATCAAGTCCCTGAAGACCTTGGCTCCTGCGGGACTCTTGAGGTTCAGTGTAATCCCTAATTTGTTCGTGTTCAGGTAGAGGAAGAGGCCGCTCCGTTCGGGATGGGGCTCGTTGCCCATGAATGGTTCCATCCTTCGGGTTGTATCACCAATCCCGGGGTCCTCAACCTTGATGACCTCCGCTCCAAGGTCGGCCAGGAGTTTGGTACAGAATGGACCGGTGATTCCATGAGCGTACTCAATTACCTTCAGGTCGGATAATGGTTGTTCTGTTATTTTCATAACTGCGTGCACCTCCAATCTGATACATTGAAAACAGGAATGCTGTCTATGTTAGTCATAAATGATCTATTTGTAAAGTTTGTTATAGTCCTATTTTCCCTTGACAGCGAATCTGCTCTGTGTTAGTTTTGTTGCGTCCATTAATTCCACTACTACTGAGTGCTCACAGGGTGGTACAATCTCAAAAATGTATCCTCGGAAAGGAGTACTACTATGGCAGGTATTTCTGGCTTCTTTAAGTCCATATTCGGGATATGCGAAACGAAACCACTTAGTCCCGACCTCTGGGGTTCTGAACAGAACAAAGTACGATTGAAATTAGAGCAGATACCTGAACTGTCGCAACGAGGGGGCGCGGTCTATCTCAAGGACCAGGGTCTCCAGACACCTGTTCTCGTCGTGCGTACTATGGATGATCGCTACCTGGCGTTTGCTAATAGTTGTCCTCATGGCAAGCGTAAGATTGATCCGTTACCTGGGGAACCGGCGCTGCGCTGCTGTAGTGTGGGGTACTCAAAATTCGATTATGAGGGGAACGTGCTCAAGGGCCCGGCAAAGGATCCGCTGAAGCGCTACGATGTGGAGCTAAGCGGGGGTGAGCTTGTCATTTCGTTATAGGTGGGAGTGACCGGACGCCTCTGAAAGAGATTTTCTGGGGGATTATCTAGGGCTTCTGGAAATAGTGCCCGGTGTAATCAACCTGTGTGAGCTTTATGTTGAGAGAGCGTTCCTTCAGAAACTCGTCGGTTGCTTTTCTGCAGCCTTCCCAGTGCCCATAGTCGTCGATGACGATGTATCCTCCTGGTTGCACATTATCGTAGAATCGCTCAAAGCAGAGTTTCACGCTATCGTACCAGTCTGCGTCGATGTGCAGTAAGGCGATATCGTGAATTTGCACCGTGGGGAACGTCTCATGGAACCAGCCCTTGACTGTGTTGACACGGGGCTCCGGTATGCACAGCTTCTGGAATACTGTTTTGACCATCGACAGGTCACCGTGGCACCACCAGCCGCACGTTCGAGCCAGTTCACCGTCGTTTTCCGTGGGTTGAGGCAGCCCCTCGAATGAGTCGAACAGCCAGATGTTCCTGTTCAGCGGTGATTTTGTGCACACAGAAGCCATCAATGCGGATGATCCCCCGTTATAAACGCCGCATTCGACGATGTCGCCAGGCACAGACCGTGCATCGACATCTTTGCTCAACCTGTAAAGTGTCGCCAGCCGATGCGGGAATACAGCGGTATATCCCCTGACCTGGTGGATTTGGCGCACTGTTTTGAATGAGTCCCGGAGTGAACCGGGGCGAGACAGGCGGATGTTTTGGATGAAGACTGCCAGTAGCTGGCGATAGTACAGGAAATGGAACGAGAGTGCAGCGACCCTGTTACTCCATTTTGCTCCCAAGCTCTTCGACGGATTATTCGACGACACCCCTTTAGTATAGGCACAAGTCGCACAATCTGCAACCTGCCAATTTAGCCACAAAGCCACTGAGACGCAAATAATATCCAGTATACTGCGTTGGGTTTTAGCTTTTGACAACACCGGTTGCCCATGATACGATGTCCTCAATTCGGGGAGGCTGACGATAGCAATGGATAATGGCCCAACCTTTATCGAAGAGGAGAAGCTGTGGTCAGAA
>JAXHUK010000175.1:0-18464 GCA_034189725.1 Chloroflexota bacterium
CTCCCCATCTGGCACCCTGTTCTTGCGTCGAGGATGTGCTCCCCGAGGCGGTGGCTGAGGCCCCAGGTAATACAGGGGCAGTTAGCCTCATCAGAGCTTCTAAGAGATTCTACAACAGGAGGTTCAACAATGGTAGTCGAACTAACAGACCAAAGCTTCGATGAAGAGGTGCTGAAATCGGAGATTCCAGTAATGGTAGATTTCTATGCACCGTGGTGTGCTCCCTGCCATATGACAGCACCGGTGATCGATAAACTGGCAGGAGAATACGACGGCAAATTCAAATTCTGCAAGATCAACGTGGATGACAATCCTCAAATGGCCGGTAAATACAATGTTATGAGCATACCGTTGATGCTGTTCTTCAAGGCAGGGGACATTGTTGACCAGGCAATCGGTGCAGTTGGTTCACCGGCGCTTAAATCGAAGGTGGACGGTTTGCTGTAGAGACCTGATTCAGCAAAAGCAGGGTGGGCGGAATGCAACGCAACCCACCGTCTAAAATGTAAGGGCAGACCCCCGTGTCTGCCCTTTATATATGGACTCGGCGGAACAAAGCCCTCTATTTACAGGGGCGTATGGCCATACGCCCCTACAGTTTTGACATTTTTGTTGAGTCGACATTCCTGCAGGGGCAACCTCAGGGGGTTACCCCTGCATTATACGATCTTTGCCCTTTCAATCACGGTCGGTGGTCGTCATTATGTCCAATTTCTTTTTCAATTCATTATACGTTGCATCAAGCGCCTGGGGTATCACCCTGATGTCGGAAACCACCGTTATATAATTGACATCGCCGCTCCAGCGTGGCACTATGTGACTATGTATATGATCGTCTATCCCCGCCCCGGCGGCCCTGCCCAGGTTCATACCGATATTGAACCCATCGGGGCCATACGCCTCGGTGAGTAATCTGGTGCATTTTCTTACCAGGTCGAAGTGTTCAAACAGTTCCTCATCGGTCAACATCTCCGGGCTCTCGAGATGCCTGTACGGCACTACCATAAGATGCCCTGGATTATAGGGATAGGTATTCAGAATGATAAAGTTTGTTTTCCCGCGAAAGAGAATGTAATTTGGCGTATCCCGATCTTCTTTTACTTTTTGGCAAAAGATGCATTCCTTAGACTTTTCTCCGCGAATGTACTCAATTCGCCACGGTGCCCAGATTCTCTTCATTGTTTAGTCCTTTCCTGCAAAGTTGCCGCACATACCACTGCTGGAGGCATTTTAGCAGAATAGCGGGGTTTTTTCGAGGTTCAGACATTGCCTTGAGCAGAATATGTGATATACTTTGAGGGGACTTAATGAGAAAATAGGGAAATTGCTCTGGGATTAAGGAGGTTTTTTAATGGCCGCTTTATATGTTGTCTCCACTGAAGGGTCTGCAGGAAAAAGTGCTTTATGTGCCGGTTTGGGGAAAAAACTACAGACAGATGGGAAAAAGGTAGGATACTTCAAACCTGTATCCAACAGTCCTGATCCGAAAGATAAAGATGCTGAACTCATGAGGCAACTCTTAGACCTGAAGGAGCCGGTAGAGTCTCTTGGACCGATTATTAAGAGCACCCAGGATTTGGCTGCAACCGCCGAAGAAAAGGAGCCAACCTGGCTGAAAGACATAGAGAAGGCTTATTCGGCGGTCTCCAAAGGCAAGGACGTGGTCCTGATCGAAGGTTTGAGTGATCTCAAGGCAGGCGGTACTCAAACCCAACTGGCAAACCGTATCGCTGAGGCACTAAAAGCCAAGGTGATACTCGTTGCTCCTTACAGTGGTGGCCTCAGTGGAGAGCAGATAGCAGGAGCAGTCAAAGGACTGGAAAACGTGCTCGGTGTGGTTATCAATGCGGTGCCCGAACGACAAGTGTCAAAGGTGGAAGACACTGTTCTACCATCTCTCGAACGCAGTAATATCGCATTACTGGGCATTCTACCCGAAGACCGTATATTGCTCACCGCTACAGTTGCCGAGCTCGCGGAGCACGTGGGAGGCAGCATTCTGAACTCCCAGGACCGCTCAAACGAACTGGTTGAAAGTGTGATGGTAGGAGCGATGTCTGTTGACTCTGCACTTTCATACCTGACACTGAAGGAGAATAAGGCAGTGATCACCCGTGGTGATCGTGCCGATATTCAATTGGCAGCGCTCGAGACTTCCACAAAGTGCCTTGTCCTGACAGGAAACATAGACCCCGTACCCACAATCCTCAGTCGAGCATTGGAACTTGATGTGCCCATAGTGTTGGTAGAAAACGACACAGTAAGCACAATGGATGCCCTGGAAGGAGCTTTCGGTACGTCTGGATTCGCCAGCGAGAAAAAAGTGGCACGGCTGGGACAGATTCTGGAGCAGAACCTGGATATGAAGGCTATCAACCAGGCGATCCAAGGTTGATTTAGAGCTACTCTCTGAACATAGTATCCGATGCAGCGACAACCAGTGAAGTACTAGCTCTGTCCTTTTCACACTCAAAGCTTGAGCAATGCAGACCGTAACTAAACGTGTGCATGGGTACGTACTTTTGGCTTGTTTAGCTATACAACAGCAGAGGTAAAAGCCTGAGGCTACAGTTGATTTTTTGACATCAGTATAAGGGGGGTAATCTTATGGTAGCAACATCGAGAAACGGTACTTCAGCGGCGATTCAAATGATGCCTCCCTGTCAAAATGCTTGTCCGATTCATCAAGATGTTCGAGGATATATTGCCCTTATCGCCCAGGGCAGATTTGATGAGGCTTTGGCGCTCATCAGGGAAACCAACCCGTTACCTTCCATCTGTGGGACTATTTGCGCCCACCCCTGTGAGGAAAAGTGCCGACGTGCCGATGTAGATAAAGCCCTTTCCATACGTGGATTGAAGCGATTTGCCGTGGAAAACGCTAGTAACGGCAAAGTTTCCAAGAAGCCCGCCACAGCCAAAGAAGCTAAGGTGGCAATAATAGGCTCTGGGCCATCAGGACTAACGGCGGCTCACGATCTGGCGATGATGGGCTACCAGGTTACCTTGTTTGAGAGGGAGAGCGAAATAGGGGGAGCCATCCGCCTTGCAATACCGGCCTACCGTCTGCCACTATCAACCATCGAGCACGATATCGATGCTATAGCAGCCCTGGGAGTCGAATTTAAAACAGGGATCGAATTAGGTAAAGATATAACACTGGATGGCCTGATACAGAAGCAAGGATATCAGGCCGTTTTGCTCTGTATGGGGCTTCCCGATAGCAGGAGTTTGCCAATTCCCGGTGTTGACCTCAATGGGGTTTTGCTGGCATTACCCTTCTTGAAAGCAGCCAGGAATGGAGAATCGTTAATAAAACCAGGAGCGAATGTAGTCGTTGTTGGTTCGGGCAATGTCGCTATGGACGTAGCCCGAACAGCACGCCGGTTCGGCGCAGCAGCGGTGCGCATTGCCTGTCTTGAGTCCTGGGAAGAAATACCAGCTTCTCCCTGGGAAATCCGGGAGGCAATAGAGGAAGATGTCGAGATAAACGACTGTAGTAAAGGCCCCAACAAGGTTCTGGAGCGCGACGGGCAAATAAGCGGTCTGGAATGTAAAGCATGTCTCTCCGTTTTTGATGAGCAGGGAAGGTTCAATCCCAGCTTTTCCGAAGAAGACCTGAGCATAGTAGAGGGGGATACGGTCATCCTTGCCATTGGGCAGGGAGCGAACATCTCCTATTTGAGTGACATGGGTGTGGAATTGAATCCAAGGGGGCAGCTCATCTGCGATCGCCAGGCCATGACTACCAGCCGCAGTGGTGTGTTTGCCTGTGGTGAAGTAATGAGCGGTCCGGGGTTGGCGGTAGAGGCAATGGCCAGCGGTCGCAAGGCAGCTCTGGCTATCGTTGACTATATAGAGGGAACCGTACACGCTCCTGAGCCTGAGAAGGCCATAATCGGCGATTTGCTTGATACTGTCAAAACTAATATCAAACCGCAAGAACGGCAGGAACCACCACTTCTCAAAGTGGAGGAGAGGTGGGATAATTTTACCCCGATCGAATCCTGTTATACAGAGGAAGCGGCAGTTAAAGAAGCGCGGCGCTGCCTGAGCTGTGGAGCGGGGGCTGAGTGGATTGCCGGTAAGTGCGCCTACTGCCTTAATTGCGTGAAGGTCTGCCCCTACGGCGTCCCCATCATAGCTGACCACGGGCATATCGATATCAGAGTTGATCAATGCCAGGCGTGTGGTATCTGCTACAGCGCATGTCCCAGAGATGCTATCGCATTCAATATGATCGGTGTAGCGGAACTGCAATCGAGGATAGAGTCCGCCCTCCATCAGGTCTTATCCTCTCATAATGGCAGTACTACGCTGGCACTCTACTGCGACTTCGATGTGTATGATCTCTCCAATTTCAAAAAGGTAATGGAGAAAAATCACAAAGGTACCGCATTCGTGACCGTTCCCTGTCTGGCTAAAATTAAGACAATTGATTTACTGAGGGCGTTTGAGTTCGGCGCTGATGCCGTCCTGGTTATCGGTTGTCCCGCTGAGGAATGCGCCTATCAGCAGGGTGAGATTTGGGCGGAACGCACAGTAACTGAAGCGAAGAAGCTATTAGCTGACATCGGCCT
Organism: Chloroflexota bacterium; assembly: GCA_034189725.1. Classification (GTDB taxonomy): domain Bacteria; phylum Chloroflexota; class Dehalococcoidia; order SZUA-161; family SZUA-161; genus JAXHUK01. The sequence continues at coordinate 4,581 of JAXHUK010000175.1, forward strand.
GGATGATAGTCGACTGGAACTGCATTACGCATCAGGTCTGAAATCCGGTGAATTCGAGAAAGTCCTCGCCGAGTTCACAGAGAGAGTGAACAATCCGCCTGCAGCGTCAGGTGACAATTGAACCAGTACTATACTGCAAACGACCTTGTTGCATAAACCGCAATACCCAAATGAATTGGGAGCTTAACTCCGCAACCCCCGAATAAATTCGGGGGCTAAATGTAGTTATTCATACAGAACATCGCCTGGGGTAGCGCGTGATAACTACTGTGGGTGTAGTATAACGTCATCATCAGCAGCGCGGCTGATCCGCGTCCGCTACACGTAATTGTTCGGCAACCTCAAGTTTCTTTCGATATCGGACTGATGTGAGTGAAATGCCCATCTGCACTTCTTTGGTCGCTCCATCAGGTCGGAATCCCATAGCTTCGTAGAACCGTCTTGCCTGGTCGTTCGCTTCGAGCACCCAGAGGATAACAACGGTGTAGCCACGCGAGGCGAGCATGCTCTCACCTTGTATGCAGAGGAATCTTCCGATTCCCTTATGCCAGTACTCCGGAGAGAGATACATTCCCCAAATCTCACCGGTGGTGCCATGGTTTACGTCTGAATCACGACATCGACCGATCGTGAGGAAACCGAGAATCCGACTTTTAAACTCAGCCACGTAGGTTTCCTCAGAATCGGTAGCCAGGAACTGACGGAAAAGCTCAGCCCTACCCTCGACTGTGAATCCATCAAGAGCCGAATCAGGCACAATTCCGCGATATACCTCATGCCACGCAGCAACATGCACCCGAGCGAGCGCACGGGCATCATCTGGAGTTGCACGTCTCAGATTCACTTTCATGTTCATATCACTATCTGATGCCGAACGCATAGTAGCATCATCGGGATGACATCATCGGGATGACATCATCGGGGATAGCATCCCCAGGCTAACAACCATTTCCTTCGGGATACGTCGTTTCTTTTTACTTGTGCAATCTCAAGTATGATACCATACTAACCCTTTCAGGTTAACCTGCGCAAACTGTATACACTTTTGCCCACGAGAGGATAGCTCATACAGGGCTATAGATCGCATTCATGAGTGAACACTGAAGCCGGGTATCGCAATCGACCCGGCGAAAACGGGAGGAGAATCCCAGTGATTGCATCTTGACAATTAGTTAGCTCTACTCTAGTATTCTAATGATGGTCAAGGCTCCCCAGCACATTAGTAAAGTCAGGACAAGAGTGCCCGAAGCGATCAAAAAACGGGACGTGTTTCTTGTTGCTACTGCTCCTTCTACCCCGTTCTTCTCGCAATCTCTTACTCACAAGCAATTACTTGTTACCATTTCCACATTTATGAGGGATTTATTTTGCCCAGATTCTCACTAATACCCAGGGAACCAAAGTTTTTCGATCTCTTTGAGAAAGGCGTGGCCAATGTTACAATGGCCGCCAAGGAACTCAACCAGTTTTTCCAGAACTACACAAATGTGCCACAAAAGGTAGCTCGAATGACTGAGCTTGAGCATAACGGTGACGCTATTACCCACCAGATCATGGAGCAACTACACAGCACATTCGTGACTCCCCTTGACCGCGAAGACATCGCTCTTCTCACCGAAAGATTAGATGACGTTATGGATTTCATGGAGGGTGCAGCAAACGCCATGCTTGTTTACCGCATTGAGCAGCCTACAGAACGAGCACGGGAGCTGACAGCTATCCTGGTTGCGATAACCAACGAACTGGTCGTAGCAGTGCCACTTCTTCGCAGTCGCTCCAAAATGAAAGAGATACTGGGGCACTGTGTCGAGATAAACCGGCTGGAGAACGAAGCCGATGCTGTTGTGCGTGCTGCCCTGGCCGAGCTCTTCGACGACGGCACCCCACTCGCTGACGTTATTAAATGGCGTGAGATCTATGAACACCTGGAGAATGCTGTCGACAAAGGTGAAGATGTAGCAAACGTCCTTGAGGGCGTGGTGCTCAAGCATGGATGAGTCCTTTTTCTTACTCATCCTGATCATCATAGCTGCCCTGGGTTTTGGTTTCTCTAATGGCCTCAATGACGCTGCCAATGCAATCGCTACCGTTATCGGCAGCCGTGTTCTATCACCCCGATCTGCCATCATCATGGCGGCCTTATTCAACCTTATAGGGACTCTTAGCGGAGTCTTTTTGGGTGCTGCTGTTGCCAAAACGATAGGCAAGGGGATCGTTATGCCTGAGGCGATAACGATGGTTACGGTGTTTGCCGGAGTTACTGCAGCCGTAATCTGGGTTATCACCGCTACATATTATGGAATGCCAATGAGTGTATCACACTCTCTAGTAGCGGGGTTACTGGGAGCGGGTATATCGACTGCAGGTGTTGATGTAATTGCATGGGCTACATTCAGCAAAGTACTTCTGGCAGTTATTTGCGCTCCCCTTTTGGGCTTTATTGGTGGCTTTGGAGCTATGGCAGTTATCATGTGGCTGTTTCGCGGAAGTGCCCCAGACAGGATCAATGGCATTTTCAGCTACGTGCAGGTTGTTGCAGCTGCCTTTGTAGCGTATGCCCACGGCAAAAACGATGGACAAATGCCAATAGGCATTATCGCACTGGCACTTATGCTTTTCTACGGGAGCACTGGGTTCGACATTCCTCTCTGGGTAATACTGGCCTCTGCAGCGTCCGTTGCTCTGGGTATTGCTATAGGAGGATGGCAAGTGATTCGAACAGTGGGAACGAGGATAACCACACTACGTCCTGTACATGGCTCCGCTGCTGAAACCTCGGCGGCAGTGGTAATCGAGGTCGCCTCCAATCTGGGTATTCCAGTGAGTACTACTCAATGCATCAGCGGATCAGTCATGGGGGTAGGTGCTACCAGACGGCTTTCGGCGGTGAGATGGGGCGTAGCACGCACGATCGTAATAACCTGGATAATAACATTCCCGATTTGCATCGGACTGGGGTGGCTTTTAAGCAAGGTCTTTGGGTTTATTCTCTAAGGGCTTGCGGGTAGCATTCAGTAATCAGGAGCCAGTAGCTATCCTTACCTCATCCCTATGCTCAAGCCTATGCTCAGGATCGTTCGCTCTTGCTCACTGGCAACCGAATTCAATCCCGTTTCCAGAAATCTCTTGCTGCTACATATCTTCTTTATCCGTTAACACACTCCTTTGCATGCTCATCGTCTTCGAGCAACCTACCACAATTCATACAGACAGTTACGCAGGAGAACCTCCTCAGATTTGGCTCGTCGCAAAAGCATATCGAGCTACTACGTTGTGTCTGTTTGGTATCAAGCGTGTTCTTCATTATTTCCTCTCAATCCCGTTTCTAGAAATCCGTGCGTTGTCAGTGGCCAGCATTCAGGGTTCAACTTTCGACCACTTTGCCCTCAAAGCACTCAAACCGGGGCTGCAAGCACCTTTCCCGACTCTCCTGTGAAGTATACTACTCCAACCAGCGCTTAGCAATCCCCCAAAATTACCATGGTACTGTTACGAAAATACACTTTCTCCCATTCGCCCTGAACCCTTCGTTTTCATCCTCCCTGGGGTCGAGATAGCAAATCGGCATGGATGAGCCTGAGGTCGTTTATCAAGCGAATAGACTTCAACTCGCCTCAGATCGCTATCGACTACACGATCCCTATATTTGGCGAAAACGGGGTACCCGGCAAAGGGGAAGCTCTGTGTATCGACAGAAACGGCTCCTACAAGGATACAGCTCATCGTGCCAACCTTCGGCACTGCCGGTTGCTTTCCTCCTACCACGTCACATGCTCCCCTTCCAAAGGAATTATCAACGCTCAGGCCAGAACATCACCTTGTAAGGAAGTTATGCTGCGAAAGACTCGCATACTTTTCATTACCAGTGACCTCAATGCTGATAGCAGAACACTCAGCTAGAGCTTTACCTGTTTAGCCGTATACACATCGGGGATAGCCAGAAGCTGCTGGCGTACATCCTCATTGATTTGCTCATCGACCGCCAGCATCATCAGTGCCTGGCCACGGAGTGCGAGACGTCCGACTTGCATCGAGCTTATATTGATGTCGGCATTACCAGTTATCATGCCGACTGCTCCGATAAGGCCGGGACGATCAAGGTGCTCACTTAACAACCAGTATCCCCCGGTAGGCTCAATGTCTATCCAATAGCTGTTGATTCGGACAATGTGGGTTTTGCCTCTCAGCAGCGTGCCGGCTACCGTCGTGATCCCGATGTCGGTAGTAACTTCGACAGAGATGAGATTAGCATAGTTTTCACATCTGGCATTCTTTTGCTCGATGACATTCAGCCCTCTACTTTGAGCTATAAAATTGGCATTTACCAGGTTTACCCGTTCGTCAGTGACCGATTCCAGGAGTCCACCCAGTACTGCCGCCTTGAGGGCGCTGGTATCGTAATCGGCGATCTCTCCTTCGTATTTTATGACAATGGTATTTGTACGGCCATCAGCGAGCTGTGTACACAACCGCCCCGCGGTAGAGGCCACAGGCAGGAAGGGCGTCAATACCAGGGCAGTCTCTGGAGACATCATCGGGGTATTAACTGCGTAGCGTGCCGGGCGACCCTTGAGAACAGCAAGCACCTGTTCGGCTACATCAACCGCTACTGTTGTCTGAGCCTCAGCGGTCGATGCACCAAGGTGGGGAGTGGCGATGACTTTATCACTTTTCAGTAAAATGTTCTCAACAGCCGGTTCTTCACTGAAGACATCTAAAGCAGCGCCTGCCACTCTCCCCTCTTCGATGGCTGTATAGAGCGCTTTTTCATCAATTACCCCGCCACGGGCTACGTTAATGAACCTCACTGTTGGTTTGACCAGTGCCAGCTCACGAGCGCCAATGAATTCCTGGGTGGTTGCGGTCAGCGCAACGTGAATTGTAATGAAATCAGATCGTTTCAGCAATTCCTCAAACTGAACTAGTTCCACCCCCAGAAGCTGGGCCTGCCCTTCAGAGACAAAGGGATCATAGGCGATGAGTCGCATTTCCAGCCCTTTAACCATTCTCGCGACCTCGGAGCCAACACGCCCCAGCCCGATAATACCCAGCGTCTTATTGCGTAACTCGGTGCCGATGAACTCTTTTCGATTCCACTCACCCGATTTCAGCCGGGCACATGCTTGAGGTACATGTCGAGTAAGCGCAAACAGGAGGGCTAAGGTATGTTCAGCAGCGGATACAATGTTTCCAGCAGGTGCATTAACCACCACAATTCCCCTGCTGGTCGCCGCTTCAAGATCGATGTTATCTATGCCGACACCGGCACGACCTATCACCTGAAGTTTCTGGCCTGCCTCGATAACCTCGGCAGTTATTCTAGCTTCACTACGAACCACAAGAGCGTCATATTCGCCGATAATGCCTGCCAGTTCCTCAGGCTTCAACCCCAGCCTTATATCCACTTCAGTCTCAGAACTGAGAGCTTGTATCCCTTCATCAGCTATGGAATCTGCAACTAGTATTTTCCAAGTCATACTTCAAACCCTCTGAAACGCATTCACCGCAGAGAACATCAAAACGCAGAGTTTGTTATCGATAGTTGCTAGGGCCCTTGTTCCCCGGTCAATCATCAAGCACTCTCAGCGCTATACATGCCCTCTGCGGTGAACATCTGGTATTTCAAAAACGATTAAATGGCAGGAACTTTATACCCCAACTTGGGTAAAGCGAGGCGTAGCTGTTCTATCACGTGATCGATATCATCCTCGGTGACAAGCCCCAGGTGCCCAATACGGAATATCTTACCTGCCAAGCTGCCTTGCCCCCCGGCAAGAACTACACCGTGTTCATCTTTTACAGTAGCGACAAGTTTCTTGGAATCGATACTATCCGGTGAGTTAATCGCAGTAACTGTATCTGAAGCACAGCCTTCGTCAGCGAAAAGCGACAATCCCAGCGACTTCACTCCATCCCTCGCTCGTTGCCCAATACGAGCATGTCGGGTGAATATATTCGGTAAACCCTCGTCGAATATCAACTCCAGGGCAACCTCAAGAGCGAAGAAGATCGAGACCGCTGGAGTCCAGGGAGTTTGCCCCTTATTCAAAAAATCCTTAGCTTTCGCAAAGTCCCAGTAGAAACGCGGCATTTTTGCCTCAGCATGTGCCTTCCAGGCACGCTCGCTCACACTGGCGAACGCAAGACCTGGCGGCACCATCCACCCTTTTTGCGAGCCAGTAACCGCCACATCGACTCCCCAGTTATCGACCTGCAGGTCGATACAGCCAAGGCTGCTGATGGCATCGACTAACAGCAGCTTGTCATACTCTTTTACCACAGCACCGATAGCTGCCAGATCATTGGTGACGCCAGTAGATGTCTCATTGTGAGTAACTAATACCGCCTTAATCGTGGGGTCAGCCTTGAGCGCATCCTTTGCGGCATCGGGGTCAACAGCCTTTCCCCACTCAAAGCGTAACCGGGTTACCTCAGCACCGAATTGCTCAGCTATGGTTGCGAATCTATCACCAAAAACGCCATTGGCTAAGGATAATACCTTATCTCCCGGGGAGAGGGTATTAACAATAGCCGCCTCCATGGAACCCGTACCTGAGCAGGTTAGTATGAATACGTCACCCTTCGTCTGAAACACCTCTTTGAGGGCTGGGGTCATTCGATGGATCATCTCATCGAATTCTTTTCCCCTATGATTGATCATCTGCTTGCTCATCGCCTGCAGAACACTTTCGGGACATGGCGTAGGGCCTGGGATGCGTAGATTCATAGCTCTCCTCCTCACAATCTGTTTTAAATATAACCTGACACAGTACAGTGGTCAAGTGGTTTACGATTCTGGTAACGGTACTAGTATATGATTTATTCAGCGGTTACCTTGCTGGTATACATGGCATACCCGCTTCACATAGTAGTACTACAGTATAATGACAGAAAACGTGTTCAGGAAACAGACCGATGGCACATCCATCTTCACGTAATGATCAGCCCGCCGGATTACCATGGCTCCTGCTTTTCCAGGTTCATAGCATCGATAAGCCGCGTCCGGCCTATCTTGACCGCCAGTGAAATCAATACGGACCGGTCGAGGGCATCGACCTCCTCGAGAGATATAGTGTCAGCAATGCTCACATAGTCAATGGTAGCTCTCGGCTCACTCTGGATCAAAGAGGTCATTTCGCTTCGAAGCAGTTCAGCATTTCTCTCACCTCTCTCCCACAGCTTTCGGGCTTTCACCAGTGCTCTATAGAGAACCGTAGCTGCCTCCCGCTCATCAGGATCGAGATACACATTGCGGCTGCTCATGGCAAGGCCATCGAACTCCCTCACTGTGGGCACATCAACGATCTCAAGATTCATGTTGAGGTCAGAGACCATCTTCTTGATTACCACCAACTGCTGGGCGTCCTTTTGTCCGAAATAAGCTCTCACAGGCTCAACAATATTGAATAACTTGGCGACTACCGTCGCCACCCCTCTAAAATGTCCCGGGCGAATGGCCCCCTCGAGACGCTTAGTTACATTTTCCACATCCACCCAGGTACTGAATCCCTCAGGATACACCTCTTCAGAATCCGGCATGAAAACTACGTCTACCTTCGCATCCCTGAGCATCGACAGGTCTCGCTCGATATCGCGTGGGTAGGTAGTAAAATCCTCTCGAGGCCCAAACTGGGTGGGATTAACAAAGATGCTGACGGCAACGCTCTTGTTCTCAGCTCGCGCCCGATATACGAGTTCCATATGACCTTCATGGAGATATCCCATAGTCGGTACGAACCCCACCGGGTTTCGGAGCTTCCGCCGCACATCCCTTACTTCGTCAACGGTATGGATAACCTTCATTAACTACTCGCACACTTCTACGTGACCTTCTGAAGCTCATCAAGTATGCTTGCATCCATGGTATAGCTTTGTTTCTCAGTAGGGAATGTACCTGCCTGGACTTCGGCTATATACTCAGAGGTAGCGCTCTTAATGACTTCAAATAGCCGTGCGTATTGTTTGGCATGTTTGGGAACAAAGTCGGTGTAGAGACCTAAGAGATCGCTGATTACCTGCACCTGGCCATCACAATACTTACCGGCACCGATACCTATTGTAGGAACGCTAACTTTCTCGGTTATGAGCTTTGACAGCGGCTCCGGCACAGCCTCAAGCACGATGGAGAATACACCAGCGTCATCGAGTGCTTTCGCATCATTCACCAGACGAACCGCAGCTTCAGAGGTCTTACCAACAACCTTGAATCCTCCAAGCTGGTGAATCGACTGGGGGGTGAGCCCTATATGTCCCATCACAGGGATACCACAGGACACGACTCGCCGCACTGTATCCGCCATACTCTCTCCACCCTCAAGTTTGACCGCCTGCGCACCCCCCTCTTGAATGAACCGAGCAGCGTTGCGCAAGGCATCATCGATAGAGACCTGATAGGTCATGAATGGCATGTCCCCGATTACCAGCGCTTTGCTCGTTCCCCGTACCACCGCTTTGGTATGATGGATCATCTCATCCATGGTTACCGGGATCGTTGACTCATAGCCCAGTATCACCATCCCCAGGCTATCACCTACCAGTATCAGAGGTATACCAGCTTCATCGATAAGCTTGGCCGTGGCATAATCATATGCGGTGAGCATTGCAATCTTCTCACCCTTTGGCTTCATTTCTCGGATCTGCGTAACACTAACCCTCATCATCGCCCTCCCTGTAATTCATTGAGAAACGCAGGTCAGTGATCGTCTCAGTTTATCTCAAATGCCGAGCAGAGTTCCTTATTCTTCGATACACTGACATTCTGTGCATCAACGTAGACCAGTTTGGGAACAAGCTCGACAGACTCAGCTTCCGGAATCATCTGATATGAAATGATAATAACCTTGTCGCCCTCGAAGATAAGCCTGGCGGCAGCACCATTGATACAGATCACGCCGGAGCCTCTCTCCCCCTCAATAACATAGGTTTCCAGCCGGGCACCGGTGTCGATATCCAGCACATGAACCTGCTCATAGGGAAGCATATCTGCTGCCTCCATGAGATCCTTGTCGATAGTGATACTCCCCTCATAGTCAACGTTAGCCTCGGTGACAGTTGCGCGGTGAATCTTGCTTTTTAGCATAATCCTCATATTGTATACCTCCCCTCTGTTATACAAACAATCGACGCAACTCTTCTGCCCTGGAGCTATCTATTTTCCCCTTCGCCAGAGCTATGGGGATCGTCTGTGATCCCAACTCACGGTAAGCAGACAGCAACTCAGGGTCTGATTCTTCTAATGCAGCCAGATGTTTCCGTACAGTTCCCAGGTCCCCACGGGCTATAGGCCCGGTGAGACAATTCGGCAATCCTACGTTTTCCAGGTTATTAAGAGTACCGCGAAGTAATGGCAGTAACGCCTGGGTCGCTTCTGGTGTGGAAACCCCGAAGCTCTGCCAGAGGTCCGTTGCCATCTTAACGAGAGTCACCATGTAGTTGCAGGCAAAGACCGCCGCTGTGTGGTAGAGCACCTTGTCCCCAGCCTGAAGATGTACTGCGGTTCCATCAAGGGCTGAAGCCATGTGCTCGAGTATTTCCCGCAATTCGCCTTCTGCTTCCAGAGCGAATGTCGAACCGGGAAGATTCTCTATAGCATGATCGACGCTGGCAAACGTCTGCAGAGGATGGAAACCACCGACTTGAGCACCAAGCTTTTGTGCTGGCTCCAGAGGGCCGAGAGAATCGGCACCGCTGCAGTGAACAACGCTTTGGCCGCGGCGCCATTCCAGCTCCGCAGCTACGGTCGCGATGGCATCATCAGGTGTGGTGATAAAGACGAGGTCGGCAACACCGGCAACGGCCTGTTTCGTGTCATGTGACATGCAGCCGGAGACCCTCTCCGCAAGCTTATCAGCCGACGTCTTGCTACGGCTGGCAACCGCTATAACATCATAGCCTTTCCTGCTAAGCCGTACTGCAAGAGCAGTGCCAACAGTCCCTGCTCCGATAAAACCGATGCTCGTTTTCATCATATTGGTGACGCTATTATCCAATTTTTTATCAATAAAAAAGCCTTCTCAGGCATAACCCAAGAAGGCAGTATTACGAGCGTAGACGTGACTCGTTATTGCGCCGTCTCGGTCATTCCTGATCCAAGCGACTTATTTTACTAGAATAATCACCAATCCTTGCCGCCCCATGGGGTCGGCTGGTATTCTCATTATGGCACTTTTTACGGCTTTGTCAAGAGGAAGTACGTAACAAAACTTAACTATTGTGCCCATCCCCAAGATACTTTTGCCATTCCGGATGGTTCTCAGGGCATCGATATAATAAATAGTAACGTCCCTGGGATGGCGGGACAGGTTTGCGTAATAGTTTCATCCCCGCTACTTCGGGTGGTCTTCCTGCCTTGCGCTGATTACAAACCTTGCACGCGCTTACCAGATTCTCCCAAACATGTGCTCCCTTGAGGAACCGCGGTATCACATGGTCTATGGTGAGTTCTCTGCCCTCTTGACCACAATATTGACACGTGTAGTTGTCCCTGATAAATACCTCGCGTCGGCTTAATTTCCGCTGCATGCGTGGTCGCTTAATCATGTACACAAGACGGATAACCGAGGGGATAGCTATCTCGAGAGACGCGCTGCGCATGATATCCGAGTTATTCTCCAGGACTTCGGCCTTGCCTCTCCATATCAGAATCACTGCCCGCCGTGCACGACAAACATTAAGCGGTTCATAGTTCTGATTCAGCACCAGGACTGAGGAATTAATCATAATACGCTCGATTACGGGCAAATTCTAGCAGAATGAGTCGTTCTATGCAACATTACATCGCTTCATGCTAGCTGTCGTTACCCTTCGTCTTTCTCCAAAATAACGGAACTATCATCACATGGGATCGATTCCACAGAATATATTTTCAATAACTGCTCACCCACCACTAACACATTACAAAATTGTCTCCCAAACCTCTTTGTGGTAAACTGAAAGGCTGGGAGGGGTTGTTCAGTTGAGAATCCTTGTTACCAATGATGACGGTGTCTTTGCTCCAGGGCTATGGGCGCTCGTGGCAGAACTCACTAAAAGAGCCGAAGTTGTGGTAGTCGCGCCTGACCGCGAGCAGAGCGGGGTAGGTACTTCAGTGACACTACATCAGCCACTACGGGTGAGACCGGTGATACCTGTGGTAGAGGGGGTCGACACATACGCTGTGGAGGGTACCCCCGCCGATAGCGTTATCATCGCACTGCGGATGTTACTGAAAAATACGGGGCCTGTAGACATGGTGATCTCCGGAATCAACGAAGGCTCGAATCTGGGCAACGATGTGCTTATCTCAGGAACAGTGGGGGCTGCCTGGCAGGCTCACTTCTACGGGCTGCCGGCGATTGCTATCTCAGTAGCTTCTTTTACGGACCTGCATTTTGATGTTGCCAGTAAAATCAGCGCCATCATGGCTCAGCAGTTTGAGGGGAGCACGTTACCCCGGAGGTCTCTGCTCAACATTAATGTGCCCAACCTGCCCGCTGACCAGATCACGGGAATCGAGATCACGCGGTTGGGCGAGCGGAGCTACACGGACGCTGTTAAAAGGGGAGGGGTCAAAGCGGGACACGACGGTAAGAGGGATTACTACTGGATAGTGCATGATGAGCCTCGCTGGAAAGAGGAACAGGGGACAGATATCTGGGCCCTGATGCAGAATAAGATTTCCATTACCCCACTTCATAACGACCTGACCAATCGAGAACAGTTTACGCCACTTAAGGAGGTATGCTCCACGCTTTCCCGGGGATTGCATTCGGGCAGTCTATCTTGACAGGGACAAGGGGCATAGGCTAGAATTGCTAGAGATGCCGAGGTAGCTCAGGTGGTAGAGCACGCGACTGAAAATTGCGGTGTCAGCGGTTCGACTCCGCTCCTCGGCACCGCCGAAGTGGCGGAATGGCAGACGCGGCAGTCTCAAAAACTGTTGGGAGGCGACTCCCGTGCCGGTTCGAGTCCGGCCTTCGGCACCAGTGCCGAGTAGTGTAGCGGTAGCACACGGGACTTTGGATCCTTAGGCCCAGGTTCGAATCCTGGCTCGGCAGCCATTTATATAGCCAATCTGCTTAGTACAGTTTTTATATCACATCAATAGAAGACGATGCTCCCCGATAGCTCAACGGTAGAGCGGGCGGCTGTTAACCGCTAGGTCGTAGGTTCGAATCCTACTCGGGGAGCCATTTCTCAAAAACGGCCCCAGAAGCGACCCCAGCGGTTGCTTTTTCTTTTTGGATTACAGCCGATTTAGCTATAATATCAAAGGGTTGACGGTAGGTTGCCTCCAGTCTCCCGTCCTTCCAACTGCAGTTCGAAAGCACGAAATTAAGCAAACGGCGTTTTTCGCATGGCTCCTGTTTTTCGAACAGCGCCGAGGCGCTACGGGCGAGTTCGAGAATCCTGATTCCCTCATCGATATAGGTCTGGTTAGCTTTTTGATGTTGTTCGATATCCCGTAACATCCTGTCTTGGTTAGCACGCCATTCCGCTGCCTTGTGGTCAAAAAAGGTGTTGTCTATTCGCCCATCAAGCTTATCAATATACATTGCATCAATCCGGTCCTGAAGCTTCATATACTCTATCTGGAGATGTATAATCGCCTCGTCGTGATAGTGCTTCTCATCCTTATGGCTTTCCCGCAATGCTTTTGCTATCCAGTCCATAATCTGTTCATCAAATGAGAGTCCCTTCAGAAGTTCAGTGAAATGTGTTTCCAAAACTTCTTCCCTGATATAAGGCTCAGGGCATTTCCCCTTGTAGCCAGTGCAGTGATAATAAACATACCGCCCCTTTTTGATCTCTCCCACAAGTGAACACCCACAATGGCCACATGTCAACAGTCCAGAAAAGGCGAAGTCATGCTTGACCCTTCTCGTTTTCTTAAGGTGTCGCCTATCAAGAACATGCTGCACTCGTTCCCATAACTCGTGAGTAACAAGTGGAGTGTAATTGCCTCGATACGTCTTGCCATTCCAATCGAAGTCACCTGTGTAGATGCGGTTACGCAGGATTTTATGAACCGTAGCTATATTAACAGGGTCCTTACTTTTACGGAAAGCTAAGCCATCTCGTCGAGCCATCCTCGCGATTTCCTTGATGGAATGATTACCAGTGGAATATTGTTCGAACATACGTGTGATGATATAACCTGAGTCAGGATCAGGTATGATTGTTCGCTTTCCATTCGAACCCTCCACATTCCGATAGCCGAGAGGTGCTCTTGAAGGCCAGATTCCTTGTTCAGCCTTCTCCGTCATTCCTTTTCGCGTCTCCTCCGACAAATTGTCGATGTAGTTTTTGGCCATCAGAACTTTAATCCCATGCATAAACTTTTCAGAGGATCGCGAATCCCCCGTTAGAACTACGTTTTCTTTCACGAAGTGTATCTCCAGGTCAAGATCATCGAGTGTTACCCAGTCTTTAAGGTTTCGGTAGAGCCGGTCCGTTTTTTCAACAAGCAGGATACGACAGGTTGGATTCTGTTTAAAAAACATGACCATCTCACCGAAGTTTGATCGCCCCGCCTGCTTAGCGGTCTCTACGTCCACGAATTCACGGGCGATTATAAGTCCCATGTTTTTCGCGTAATCGTCCAGCAACTTCAATTGTGCAGGAATGGAGAAACCTTCCTTATCCTGCTCTTTGGATGAGACACGGGCATAAATTACAGCTCGCTGACTGTTTTTGCCAGGGAGTTCGCTCTTGAATATCATTTGCTCACCTCAGTGACAGTTTCCGCAGCTTGTTCTGTCTTAATCTGATCATAGACCTGGCGCAACAGTATTTCAGAGACGGCTTGCCACAGGTCCTTTCTTGTCAGCAGCCTTGTAAATATCTCCTCGTTCTGTTCCATCCGATCAATAAAGAGCCCTTCCAACGCACCATCGAATACATACT
>JAXHUK010000176.1:0-3800 GCA_034189725.1 Chloroflexota bacterium
GGACGCCTGGCTTCATATTAAGGCTAGTAGGGTGCGGCTCGCCTGCGGCGAGCCGCACCATACCGCTTCTTCAGTATTCCTGCTGCACGGTGTAACCGGCAGCGGCAAAACAGAAATCTATATGAGAGCGCTGGAACAGGCCATTTTACAGGGTAAGCGAGCCATTATCCTCGTCCCTGAGATTGCGCTCACCCCGCAAACTATCAATCGCTTTGCTGCACGATTCCCCAACAAGGTTACCGTGCTTCACAGCAAGCTCTCCCCCGGTGAGCAGTTCGATGTATGGCAACAGGTCAGGGATGGGCTATTTGACGTTATCATCGGTTCAAGAGGAGCGCTCTTTGCACCACAACCCGACCTGGGTCTTATCGTCATAGATGAAGAGCACGAATGGACGTATAAGCAACATGATGCATCGCCACACTACCATGCTCGCGATGTCGCACTCAAACTAGCCGAACTTACCAATTCAGTGGTAATCCTGGGAAGTGCTACTCCCGACGTTACCAGCTATTACCGAGCCCAGAACGGAGAGTTTCAACTTCTTGAGCTTCCCGAAAGGATATCGGCGGGGAAAATTTCCCCTCTGCCATCGGTGGAGGTTGTGGACCTGCGCCGTGAACTGCAGGAAGGGAACAGAAGTATATTCAGTCGTTCATTAACGAAATCCATTACCGAAACTTTGTCAGCGCGAGAGCAAGTCATTCTATTCCTCAACCGCAGAGGAACGGCTACCTTTGTACAATGCAGGGACTGTGGCTTCGTACTGCACTGCCGCCGCTGCGATACCCCATTGACCTACCATGAAAACGAGGATATGTTATTATGCCACCACTGCAATTATAGAGTAAAAACACCCCGTATCTGTCCCGAATGCGGGGGTAAGCGAATCAAATTCCTGGGCATTGGAACTCAAAAGGTGGCAGAGGAAGCCTCGAGTGCCTTCCCCGGCGCACGGCTACTACGCTGGGATCATGATGTTGTCAGGGGAAAACATTCCCACGAGCGCATCATGGAGCAGTTCCTCGCTCATAAGGCTGACATACTCATCGGCACCCAGATGGTTGCCAAGGGATTAGATATGCCTTTGGTATCCGTAGTTGGAGTAATCAATGCCGATATCGGACTGTATATTCCTCATTTTCGCTCCAGCGAACGCACTTTCCAGATACTGGCCCAGGTAGCTGGCAGAGCAGGCCGAAGTAAAAGCAGGGGCAAAGCGATAATCCAGACGTACACTCCAGAACACTATGCCATCGTTGCAGCAGCATGCCACGATTATTCCACCTTTTATGAACAGGAAATCGCATTCCGCCATCAACAGGGTAATCCCCCTTTCAACCACCTGGTGCATCTCGTTTACAGCCATACCAATGCAGCTGTTTGCCAGAAGGAGGCAGCAAGAACGTACAACATTCTCCAGCAGGAGATAGATTTTCTAGGGCTGCTCGACACCTCACTGCTTGGACCTTCCCCAGCTTTTTCGCAAAGAGTGCGAGGCAAATACCGCTGGCAAATTATCATACGTAGTCCTGACCCATCACCGCTCCTCTCGAGATCGAACTTTCCCCAGGGATGGTCGATAGATATCGACCCTGTAAGCCTGATTTAATCCAAACCAGTCACAGGAAGATATAACCAGAGTTTATCCTGACTACGATTGACGTATATTGACAAGATTGCAGAACATTTGTAGTACAATGCAACCGATTACATCTTGAGTCTTTACAACTTCTCATAGTTAGACTATAATCTCCCCAGTTACTGAAATTCATCACATCATTTTAAGAGTAATAGATTGAGGCGTGGCTATTTTAGAAGTCGTCCCCATGGGTAATCCTGTGCTTCATCAGAAAGCAAAGCGTGTCGGGAATATAAACAACTCTGTCCAGAAACTCATCGACGATATGATCGACACCATGCGCTACACTAATGGAGTAGGATTAGCTGCGCCACAGGTCGGAATACCGTTACAGGTTATAGTCATTGAGCTACCCGATGTAGACGATGTGATTACGCTCATCAACCCCGAGGTTGTGAAAAGATCGGGAGAACGTGAGCTAACAGAAGGATGCCTCAGTCTACCGGGATACCGGGGAGAAATAAAGCGCTCGGAATCGGTCATAGTAAAGGGACGGGATCGTCAGGGGAAGCAGATTCGCATCAAAGCAGATGGGCTTCTGGCTCACGCACTGGAGCACGAAATAGACCACGTCAATGGCATAGTTTACGTCGACCACCTGGATGACAAGGACAAGTTGTACAAGATCGAACCGGAACATGAAGACGAGGATAGTGTAAACCACATCTGAGAATGCTCACCTCCCGTTTCGTCATGATATCCAGGCGCCCAAATCATGTATAGCAGATGAAGAAGACAATATTTAATGACTAAACTCACCGTAGAGCGATTGAATTTTTTCGTTCCAAAAGAGGCGGACCAATTACTTTCCAAGCTGAGAGAGCTACTCCGAGATCTCAGCATTGATTGTTACATCGTCGGCGGTTTCGTGCGCGATGGGATATTAGGACGTATGAACAGAGATATCGATGTAGCAGTGGCTGGTGATGCTACAGTAATCGCTTCTGAGGTAGCCAGAGCATTCAGAACCAGGATGGTTTCTCTCAACGAAATCAACCAGATAGCCAGGGTGGTCTTTCCCCAGAAAGAAAGTAGCTGGCATATCGATTTCGCACCGCTACGCGGCACTATTGAGAATGACCTCAGCTACAGAGATTTCACGATTAACGCTATCGCCATGAACATTGCAGAAACAGGGCATGGCTGGGCTCAAGCACCGATTATCGACCCGCAGGACGGGTGCAGTGACCTGAGAAACGGAGTACTTCGTGCGATAGCTGATGACGTTTTTCAGCAGGACCCGGTGCGGCTTCTTAGAGCAATCCGATTCTCCACAATACTCGACCTGTCAATGGATCCCGCTACTGAAGCCCTTGTGCAGCGTGACTGTAATCTTGTGACCTCGGTATCTGCTGAGCGTATTCGTGACGAGCTATGTTACATGCTTGAAGCCCCGCGAGCATATGATTCCCTCCGTCATCTGGACCGCTTGGGTCTACTCGAACAGATAATGCCTGAACTAACGGAAACAAAAGGGACAACTCAACCAAAAGAGCATTTCTGGGACGTCTTCGATCACTCTCTGGAAACGGTTGCCGCTGTGGAACGTCTGATCGGAGAACAGGTAAGCACCCAGGATGACATGCTTGTGGCTTATGTCCCCTGGTCATCAGAAATTGCCCAACACTTTAGCCAGGAAATCGCTACAGGACATTCCAGAGGGTCGCTATTGAAGCTTGCAGGATTGCTTCATGATCTCGGCAAACCAGTGACTAAGACAATTGAAGCCGACGGACGGATGCGCTTTCTGGGGCATGCTAAAGAGGGAGCAGTGATGGTAACTCAGCTCATGGAGCGCCTGCGATTTAGCAATCGTGAGATTAAGCTGATGCAGTCAATGGTGGAGCACCATCTGCGCCCAGGGTATCTGGTCTCTGAACAGATGCCGTCCCGCCATGCAGTCTATAAATACTTCCGTGATACCGGTGACGCTGGGATCGACACCTTGTTTCTCAGCCTTGCAGACCACCTGGCAGCAAGGGGGCCAATGCTTGACCTCGATCAATGGCGCCAGCATACCGAAACAGCGCGCTATATGCTTGACAAGTGGCAGCAGATTCCCTCGTCAGCGCTGAGGTAAAGTCCGCCGGGGGTATCTAATTCACTCAGGTCGTCCGGATTGCCGGTGCCCACAATAACGTGATCCGGCGTGACTGCC
>JAXHUK010000177.1:0-4403 GCA_034189725.1 Chloroflexota bacterium
AAATGTGCGATACGGACCGGCGGAACCATGCCCCAACAGAGAGACATAGACGATGTCTGGTTTGATCTTGCGTATCGTCTCGTAGTCCATTCCCAGTCTCTCCGTGGTGCCAGGACGGAAATTCTCCAGGAACAAGTCCGAAGATGCGACTGATTTGTAAACTATCTCTTTCCCTTCCTGAGTACGCATATCGACCACTACGTCCCTTTTCCCGCGATTCCATCCCATAAAGGCACCGGCCATCATACGGAACGGCTCGCCGCCCGGGGTCTCAAATTTGACGACATCGGCCCCCATATCGGCAAGGAGTGTAGCACAGTAGGAGCCTGCGATATATGCTGAGAGATCGGTTACCTTGATACCATCCAGTGCATACATTTATCTGCCCTCCTTATCGGTGATGAAACCTAGACCACCTTCTTCTCACGGAGCTCCTCTATCTTCCTGGTTGAGTATCCCAGCTCGGCCAGTATCTCATTTGTATGCTCGCCGAGCCTGGGCGATGGGCCTTTTATTTTCCCCGGAGTGAGAGACATCTTAACCGGGATGCCTATCTCACGTACTTTACCGTACTTATGCTCCTCGATTTCAACCACCATCTCATTTGCCTGAATCTGCGGGTCATCCAGATACTCATCCACTCGCTTTGCCGGAGCACAGGGTATCTCCTGTGCCCACAGGAAATCGATCCACTCCTCCCTCGTCCTCGTCAGGAATAGCTCATCGACCAGGCGTTGTACATCGTAGACCTTTGGAGGAAACAGGAGCATGGGAGCATTCTCGAAAGTTGGGTCAACAAGCCAATCGGCGTGGTCTACGGCGACAGCGAACTTTGTCCAGAATCCCGGGTTCCCCAGGGCAAGGAAGAGCCACTCCCCGTCCTTACACTTGTGCAGCCCGTAGAGGGGCATGCCCAGGCCCATAGGCAAATCGAGATCACCCGACATCATCATACGCATCACGTTGGGGAATGTCATCAATGCTGCTGTTCCGGTAGCCACCATAGCATTCAGGAGCGGCATCTCCACCAGCTGCCCGCTACCGGTGGTCTCTCTGGCAAGCAACGCCGTGGTGACACTGAATGCAGACATCAGGGCAGCATAGCCACTCGCCAATGGAAGCACTACGTAGACGGGCTTGTTCGCCGTACCCTGGTCAGTGAATATACAGGCCATGGACTCCACTATCGGGTCATATCCCGGTTTGTCCCTGTAGGGACCCCTTTCCCCAAAGCCCGACATTGAGCAGTATACCAGTCTTGGATTGAGCTGACTGAGCTGCGAATACCCCATCTTGAACGAGTCAGCGACACCCGGTTTGAAGTTCTCCAACAGAACGTCTGATTGCTTCGCCAGATCCCGGGCAATTTTTTGTCCCTCAGCCTGCTTCAGGTCCAGGGTAATACTGCGCTTGCCACGATTCAGGACCACAAATGCATCGATCTTCCGGTATGGGTCTCCGCCACGGCGCTCCACCTTTATCACGTCCGCTCCCTGATCACCAAGGAGCATAGCAGCATAGGGGGCTGCTATATAGTTTCCCAGGTCGAGTATCCTCATACCCTCGAGTGCCTGTTGCAATGCGCACCTCCTTCACTGTAGAGATTGAGACTAATTGAGACTATACGACCTGAATAAGCTGCATCAATGGAGAACGCTTACTTTTGCCGTTTCACTGAGTACGTGGACGGGTATCGACCTCAATGAAGCATTGAACAGGTGGTGTACTCAGAGACCAGGCAGGGCTTCCCAGACTTCTTGAGTATTTTTGGGGATATTTTGATTGTCATAGAGTATATGTATTGCGCCCCCAGATGTCAATGACACGAATGACATCGAGAGATATGAGAAACGGCGGGTCTCCCAACCCGCCGTAGATACTCCCTTTGCAGTATGAGCATTTACCTGTTAGCAAATTCTTGAGATTAACTGCATCAGGCATCGTACCGATGCCACGTTTTAGCCTCAGACGTATATCCCGGGACCCTGGAGGGCCACTGCTATAGTAAGCACTACGATAACTAAAAAACCAAATCCAAATGCAAGCCTTCTCATCGATACAGTCCCCCTTTATTGCCCTAAGCAACACAACGTTTGCCGAGTTATTGTGCCTCCCCGTATCAGTGTATAAAGTGAAGCAACAGGTCTAAACGGCCCCGCTTGACGAGATACGTTCCGGAGAACCTCATGACCTTCCGAACGTGCTCCCTGTAGCCCGGTGCGTAGCAGTGGGTCGGGCACTTACGACAGGCCGGCTTGGGGTTATAGGGGCATATAAGCAACTTCGCTATACCGTGGTTGAGCAGCTTGCTGCAATCCTCGCACAATAGCAACTCTTTGTCGCCCAGGATAGTGTGCAAGCTATCGTCTCTTATTGGGAATTGTTCCCTGGGTACGGTCTTATGATTCTCCCTGCAGTATATGGCAATGAAGTCGCTTAGTATCCTTATATCCTTATCCCTTTTGGGGTCTATCGTCTGGAAAATACCTGGCATATCCGCTCTCCGCTATCGGAGCAAGATCCTAGGGGAAACAACCAAGCTGGCAGCCCGCGATCTTTATATCCAGTTTGTTCGCCATATCGCCGACTTCCATGCGATTGACTCCAAGCTCCTCGGCAATCTTGAACGCCACTTCGCAATGGAGCTTGCCATCGATCAAGGATGCCTTTACCGCTTCTTCCAGTGTTCGTGCCATGTGACTACCTCCTCAGTTAATTTATACGTTGTATGCTGCCGCTCAACGGCCTCTCTATATAGTAACTCTACTCGGTAAAGAATGATACCCTGACATGGCGGTGTCGGAAAGGACTTTTATCACAGGATACGCGTGGATGACGCGCTATCCTCGGTGTCTTTATGACAAGTAACAATTGCCAGGTGAACGCTGGTGAAAGTATTACTTCGTGCTATATTCGATTGCATCCAAAGGACAGGCTTCTTTACACCTGTTACACATGTAGCATTCCTGTTTCAGGTCCGTTTCACCCGCTTCATTCGTGGGGCAGGCGCTTACGCAGTCTTCACAGTAGTTGCAGTTTTCATTGCGTCTGGTCTTGAAACGGCCTCTCAGGGTAGCCAGAGACAGTAGTGCCCCGTAAGGGCAGAAGAAACGACATGACGGCCGATATACAACAATCGATATAATCATCAGCGTTAAGAAGACATAGAAGAATCCGGAGGCGAAGTTAAGATAGAAAAAGTCCCGAATGCCCAGGTATCCCAGAAGCCCCACAGAGAATCCCAGGGCAAGTAGTACAAAGGCAACGAGGAACAGGAGGCGGAATACTATTGTAACCGTTTTGCTTGTAATCCTCATCTTCTTTACCGGTATATGATAAACCAGTTCCTGCACCGCCCCTACAGGGCAGACATAGCCACAGAAAACTCTCCCGAAAACAAAAGAGAGAACGACAAATAGAGCCAGGACTGCTATGGCAGCCGCTATCGGTACCCCTAGCTGTGCGGTATTCCCCAGGAGAACGGACTGAAATTGATACGGTAACATCGGGGCGAACACCAGGAACCCCAGGAGCGCAGAGACCCCAAGGAACAGATAGCCAATCCTCTTGTTGAACCTGCCGCTACGCAGGAGCAGAACAATTACCAGGGTCGCAACTATGGCATACGCCATTCCTACCACTTTCGGTATACTTTCAATAACCATGTTCTCTCACCTCATTCAATTTCTCCGGTCAATCGCTTCCACCTCTCCTCTCCCAGGCACTGCCGTGCTGAAGCGCACCAGTTGATGCATGAGGGCAACTGCTCCTTATAGATCCATTCGCCGCACTCGTGACACCTTACTCTGGTCTCATTGGAGAATATCTCCTCTTCGGCACCACAGTTGGGGCATCTGTAGAGCTCCACGCGCAGCCACCTGTTGTCCTGACCGGGACATCGATACTTCATGGTTCTCACCGCCTCGCTCGGCACATGCCGAGGACTAATGACTTGCAAGAACAATGATACGGCTACACCGTGCGGCCGACTATGATTTAAATCATAAACAGATTAACTAAATTTCGATGAAAAGCAATGCTGAAGGGCGGGTTGTAGCGCTACACCTGCGGCGGGCCTTCGCTCAATAATCTAAGCCTGGTCTCATCGAGGATGATGGTAGTACCTCTCGTGGAACGAATGATGCCCCCGTCTTTCAGCCGGCTCATTACCCGTATCGTAGACTCGATAGTAGTCCCCGCCATGTCGGCGATTTCCTGGCGAGTGAACGGTATTTCGGAGCCAAGTTTTATGTAGAGCATAAGCAGTATGCTGGAGATTCGCTGTTCTATTCTTTCCCCCGCGATATCCCGCAAGCGCCCCTGGGCTTCCCGAAGTCTCCCCCCCAGGACATAGATAATCCTCAAAGCCACTTCCGGTCTGTGGGAAAGGAATCCCACAAAAT
>JAXHUK010000178.1:0-5080 GCA_034189725.1 Chloroflexota bacterium
TTAGCCCCGAATTTATGCGTGATTCAATATCAAGCGAAATAAGATGATTCTAGATAAAATAGTAGATAACAGGAAGAAACGGATCGCAGAGCGTAAATCACAAACACCGCTCGCTGACATCAAGCGAGCGGTAGAGAATCAAACAGCACCGCGAGACTTTGCAGCTGCGCTGAAGCGCGATACAATCAGCCTGATAGCCGAGGTGAAACGGGCATCTCCATCAAAAGGTCTGCTCCACCCCAACCTCGTCGCCTCATCACTCGCGCAGACTTACAGCCAAAATGGCGCTGCCGCTATCTCAGTGCTGACAGAACCCGACTACTTCCTGGGGAGTTTCGACGACCTCGAAGCAGCACACGCGGATGTGGGCGTTCCTGTCCTGTGCAAGGATTTCATTATCGACAGCTATCAGATATATGAGGCTCGATCTCACGGTGCCGATGCCGTCCTGCTCATTGCTGCCATTTTAGGCCGAAACGAACTCCATGCTCTGATGGGAGCTGCCCACTCTCTGGGAATGGCAGCTCTGGTCGAGGTGCATAACAGAGAGGAGTTAATGATAGCTCTGGATGTTTCTCCCCGAATCATTGGCATTAACAACCGTAATCTCGCTGACTTCAGTGTTGATCTGGAGACAACCTTCAGCCTCCGTCCGCTAATCCCACCGAACACAGTAATAGTAAGCGAGAGCGGCATTCATACCCGTGATGACGTGGTTAGCCTCCAGAATGCAGGAGTCGACGCAATCCTGGTCGGTGAAGCTCTGGTTACGCATCCCCAACCAGCAGCAAAAATAGACGAGCTTCTGGGTCAAATAAGACACAGTGCGAGGTAAACAGCTATGGCGAGAATAAAGATATGCGGCATAACCAACAAAGAAGATGCTCTGGCGGCAATTGAATGTGGTGCTGACGCACTGGGATTCATATTCGCACCGAGCCCCCGCCAGGTAACTGCTTCCACAGTCAAAAGCATAGTATCAAAGCTACCACCATTTGTCAGTAAAGTGGGCGTCTTTGTCAACAATGATCTCGAAGAGGTGCAAAAAACCGTTGTCGAATGCAATCTCGACCTTGTCCAATTACACGGTGACGAATCCCCAGAGTATTGTGCCGCTCTCCTTCCCAAAGTTGTCAAAGTGTTCACACCGGAAAGCTTTCCACCTGGTGAAGAATTGACCCTTTACAATGTTACGGCTTACATGATCGACAAAGATAAGGGCGACTCAGCTGTTGAAAATTTTACATCATTACTCTGGCTTGCCCGATTGGTAAAGAGCTACGGAACAGTAATAGTAGCCGGAGGTTTAACACCTGAGAATGTGAAGCAGGCTATTGAGATAGTCGATCCCTATGCTGTTGATGTCTGCAGCGGGATTGAGGCCGAGCCTGGCAAGAAGGACCATGAAAAACTCCGCTCCTTCATCGCGGCAGCGAAATCTTTGGAATCGCTGTAATCACAGGGTAGTACGCAGGAGCAGACCTGTATTTTTGCCACAAAAAAGAAATGGAGTATAAATTGAAACTGCCAGACGCACAAGGCCATTACGGGCCTTATGGCGGCAAATTCGTACCTGAAACACTGATGCCTGCCTTGGCTGAGTTTGAACAGGCCTACAACCAGGCTTCCGCTGACCCGCATTTCTGGGAGCAGTTCAATTCGTTGTGCCGGGAGTATGTTGGCCGTCCCACACCCCTCTACCATGCCAAGAATCTGTCTCAGAAGCTCGGTGGAGCACAGATACTGCTCAAACGAGAGGATCTGGCTCATACCGGTGCCCACAAGATCAACAACACCCTAGGTCAAGGGCTGCTAACCGCCAGGATGGGTAAACGCCGGGTGATAGCAGAAACTGGTGCCGGACAACATGGGGTAGCCACAGCCACGGTATGCGCCATGCTTGGACTTGACTGTGTTGTCTACATGGGCGAGGAGGACATCCGGCGCCAATCTCTAAATGTATTCCGAATGAAACTGCTCGGTGCGGAAGTGCGCTCGGTCACCTCGGGTAGCCGCACACTGAAGGATGCCATAAACGAAGCCATTCGTGACTGGGTCACCAACGTACGCACAACTCACTATCTACTGGGCTCGGTTGTCGGGCCTCACCCCTACCCGATGATAGTGCGTGATTTCCAGTCGATAATAGGTAAAGAGACCAGGGAGCAGATGATAGCGGCTCATGGGAGACTTCCTGACTACATAATCGCCTGTGTCGGGGGAGGCAGCAACGCCATGGGTATCTTTCACCCCTTCGTCGATGAACCCGGTGTAAAACTCATTGGTGTCGAGGCAGCGGGATTGGGTATCGAGGCTGGCGATCATTCCGCCACACTGGCGATAGGCAGCCCCGGTGTACTTCATGGCGCTAAATCCTATCTCTTGCAGGATGAGCATGGACAAATGAAAGACACAACCAGCATCGCTCCTGGCCTCGATTATCCAGGTGTGGGTCCTGAGCATAGCTACTACAAGGACACTGGTCGAGCGACCTACGTTGCGGCAACCGACAGCCAGGCACTGGAGGGATTTCAGATGCTCTCTAATACTGAAGGCATAATCCCAGCACTTGAGTCATCCCACGCGGTATATCATGCATTGCGTATAGCTCCTGAGCTAGGCAATGACAAGCTCATGGTTGTCAACATCTCCGGTCGAGGTGATAAGGATATGTCTATCGTAGCTGACGCACTGGGAGTAAGCTTATGAGCAAGGTAGGAGATATTTTTATCAAACCAGGACACAAGGCATTAATTACCTACGTAACCGTAGGCTATCCTACCGTACAAACAACACTGGAGATGGTTCCCTTGATCGCCTCCTCGGGGTGTGACCTGATAGAGTTGGGAATACCATTTTCAGACCCCTTAGCTGATGGAACCACGATTCAAAATGCAAGTTATCAAGCACTAAAGCAAGGCGTCACTATTGAAACATGTCTTGATGTAGCACAGCAGTTGAGCAAAAAGATCGACACCCCGCTGGTATTCATGACCTATTTTAACCCGGTGCATAAATATGGGCCTGATGCATTCTGTCATGATTGCACCCAGTCAGGTGTCAGTGGTCTAATCATCCCTGATCTACCCCCCGAAGAGGGTAGAGAACTGGAGAAATCAGCTCTCAAACATGACATCGACATCATTTACCTGCTTGCTCCCACGAGCACAGATGAACGCATAGACATCGTCGCGGCGAGGTCTCGGGGATTCATATACCTTGTCTCACTAGCTGGTGTCACCGGAACCAGAACCACCTTGCCCAAAGAGCTGGAGGACTTTGTGCTGAGAGTACGACAGCGAGCCCGACAACCACTCTGTGTTGGCTTCGGTATATCGACACCTGATGAAGCACAACGCGTTGCGAATGTAGCAGATGGAGTTATCGTAGGCAGCCGCCTCATACAACTTATTGAGGGAGAAGATCCAGTCAACAACGTGCGCTCTTTCATTCAAAGCTTGCGCTATGCCCTTTCCAACCATTCTGGAAAATCCCGCGAAAGTTGAAGTCGAAAAAGGAGGTTCTCTATGTAGTAGTAGGCCACCTAGCGAGAGAGTTAATGATCCAAAATGAAAGGAGAATACATGGATACAAAGATCCTCTTAACTGAACAAGAGATGCCCACTTCCTGGTACAATATTCAGGCCGACCTGCCGGAACCATTACCTCCCCTGCTGCATCCCGGCACCAAAGAGCCGACCATTCTGCCTCCTCCTCTATTTTCCTCAGCGCTAAACGAACAAGAGTTCAGCAAAGAGCGCTATATAGATATACCCGAGGAAGTGCAGGATATCTACAAGTTGTGGCGTCCCAGCCCCCTCTATAGAGCCTACCGTTTGGAGAAGGCGCTTGGCACCCCAGCTCACATCTACTATAAGTATGAGGGCGTTAGCCCCGCAGGCAGTCACAAGCTCAATACCGCCGTGGCCCAGGCATACTACAATAAAAAAGAAGGGATCAAACGCCTGACCACCGAGACCGGGGCAGGGCAGTGGGGTAGCGCTCTGTCATTGGGTTGCCAGTTCTTCGGCCTGGAATTAAAGGTCTATATGGTCAAGGTAAGCTACGAACAGAAACCTTACCGACGTATCATGATGGAAACCTGGGGATCTCACTGCGTCGCTAGCCCAAGTAAAGACACCGAGATAGGTCGCAAAATCCTGGCAGAGGACCCGAACTCCTCCGGCAGTCTGGGCATCGCCATCAGCGAAGCAGTAGAGGATGCCATGAACCGTGACGACTCCCACTACACTCTGGGGAGCGTCCTGAACCATGTCCTGCTTCATCAGACTGTTATCGGGCAGGAGAGCATGAAGCAACTTGAAAAGGTGGATGCCTACCCGGATATCATCATTGGCTGTATCGGTGGAGGCTCGAACTTTGCTGGCATGTTCTTACCCTTCGTCAAGGATAAGATTTCTGGCAAAAAGCCGAACCTGCAGATCATCAGCGTCGAACCCCAGGCCTGCCCCACGGTTACCAAAGGGCCCTATGCCTGGGATTATGGCGATGTAGCCGGCATGGCGCCAATTGCCCTGATGTATACTCTTGGGCACTCATTCGTGCCACCCCCCGTACATGCTGGTGGGCTTCGCTATCATGGTATGGCACCAATTATCTGCCATTTAGCCAAGCTGGGATTCATCGAGGCTCGCGCCGTGTACCAGATTCCCACCTTCCAGGCTGCTGTACAGTTCGCCCGTTCAGAGGGAATCATACCCGCGCCAGAGCCGGCACATGCTATCAAGGTAGTGATCGATGAGGCGCTAAAGTGCAAGGAGTCAGGCGAGAAGAAGAACATATTACTTGCCCTCAGCGGACATGGGCACTTCGACCTGGGCTCCTACGAGAAATATCTCGCAGGACAGCTCGAGGACTACGAATATCCAAAGGAGATGGTCGAAGAAGCACTCAAGCAACTGCCCCAGGTACCAGCGTAGATGTTTCGCCAACAGTAGGGGCGTATGATCATACGCCCCTACACATTTTACTGATTACTGAATCCAGTTGCTCATCACCTATGTTTTCAGGTATAATCCACATTGATAGCACGCCAGCGTAGCTCAGTGGAAGAGCAGCG
>JAXHUK010000018.1:0-4975 GCA_034189725.1 Chloroflexota bacterium
CCCTCTGGGACAAAGCAAACTTGTGCCCATATTCGGCACGGACTACCAAACTCGCGATGGCACGTGCATTCGGGACTACGTTCACGTACAGGATATCGCCCAGGCACATATTTTAGCGTTAGGATATCTCGATACTATCAATGGTACCCGGCACTATAACCTGGGTAGTAGCCACGGCTACTCGGTACTCGATGTGGTCGATACAGCGAAGAAGGTCACCGGCGTCGAGATACCAGTGGAGTTTCACCCCCGGCGAAGCGGTGACCCGGCAACACTGGTGGCAAGCTCAGACCTCGCCAGAGCGGATTTGAGCTGGAATCCTCAGCACTCATCGCTCGGAAGCATAATCGAAAGCGCCTGGATGTGGTTGAGAAAGTACCCTGAGGGATACAAAGATTAAAGACCAGCAATGTGGAGTGCGCAGGTTTTGTTAGAATAGCATAATCCGGAGGCTTGGGAGAAAACGCGCACAGGTTAACTCACGGTTTTGATGTTGACTCAACAGGGCAAGCTCAAGCAATACAGAGGTCTGGAATGACCCGGAAAACCGTCTCTGTTATCATCTGCGCCTATACCGTTGACCGCCTCGAGGATATACACGAGGCGGTGGACTCCATTCTGATTCAAACACTCAAGCCCCATGAAGTAATACTGGCGATAGATCACAACGAGGAGCTATTCGACAGGCTTGTAACAGAGCTCCCACTTGAGGTCAAGGTGGTGCTCAATACAAGCATCCCAGGCCTGTCAGAGACCAGGAATGCCGGCATACTTTCCTCAACCGGCGAAATCGTTGCCTTTATCGATGACGATGCAATAGCTGAAGCGACCTGGCTGGAGAATCTCATCCCACCCTTTGAGGTTCCAAGAGTTATGGCAGTAGGTGGACAGGCGATACCCCTATGGCCAAAAGATAAACCTCCATCTTGGTTTCCTGAGGAGTTTGACTTTACTATAGGCTGCACTGCGCATAAAAAATTGATGCTGCGAGCAAACGGCGAGGTGAGGAACGTTACTGGAAGCAATATGGCTTTCCGGAATGAGATATTTCAGCAAATCGGGTTTTGGGAGAGCACACTAGGAAGATGCGAGTTGGGGCGCGTAAAGTTTAATCCCACAGGGGGTGAGGAAGCTGAACTCTGCCTCAGGCTCAAGAGCACCATACCGGATGGAGTAATCCTATTTAGACCAGAGTCCGTAGTGAATCACAAAGTTATTCCCCAGCGTGCTACCCTGAACTACGTATTCAAATTTTGTTTTAGAGAGGGCATTACTAGAGCTATGGTTAGGAAACTCGTTTCCCGGTACGAGAAAAACCCTCTCGCTACTGAGAGTGTTTTTCTTCGCCAGCTCTTACTCACGTCGATTCCCCAGCGGCTAAAAGGTTTCTACAAAACAGCGAACATCGCTCAAGTTTGTGTGATTACTATAAATCTGTTGCTGATGGGCACGGGGTATCTCCTGGGAAGATGGCGATACAGGTGAGGTAATAGAATGAAAGTAAAGGTTGCCGTAGTGGGCTTGGGCAAAATGGGGCTGCTTCACGCTAGCATTCTAAACGTCCTGGACGATGTCAAGCTTGCAGCGGTATGTGAGAAAAGCCCTTTGATTCGCAGATTCAGTAAGCGAATTATTCCAGGTATCGCTGTGGTCGCTGATGTGAAAGAGCTCTCAGGAGCGGGATTAGATGCAGTTTACGTGACGACGCCAGCACCCTCCCACTTCCCCATTACCAAGGCGATATACACTGGAGGGATTGCTCAAAATGTTTTTGTTGAGAAACCATTGGCATCCAGCTATATCGAGGCAGAAGAGCTTTGTAATTTGGCAATCAGCCAAAGCAGCATTACCATGGTAGGCTATAATAGAAGGTTTTCAGTTACCTTCAGAAAAGCTAAACAAATCCTGGATGAAGGAGTTTTGGGGAAACCCTATTTCTTTGAATGGTATGCTTATTCATCCGATTTTCTAGGGGGCAAGGCAGAATCAAAAACAACATCGAGGGGAGGGATCCTCAGTGATTTGGGATGCCACGTTGTCGACCTTGCACTCTGGTTCTTCGGCCAATTAGAGGTCGAGAGCGCCGAGGTTGAATCACTCATAGATGCTTATTCTGAAGATTCGGTATATTTTAGTGTTAGCACACTCGGGGGTTTGAAAGGTGAGTTCAGATGCTCATGGTGTAAGGAAAACTATCGCATGCCTGATATCGGGCTGGTGGTAAAGGCTTCTAATGGAACGCTGAAAGTGGATGAGGACAAGGTCGAGTTAAAGCTGATTGATGGAAGTTCACTTTTGTGGTACAAGCATGACCTTGGCGATGCCGTGCCTTTCTTCATTGGCGGAACGGACTACCTGCGTGAGGATAAGTTCTTCATTAGCTCAATCATAGATGGCTGTAATGCTGAGCCAAGCTTTTACACAGCATCTAAAGTCGAGGAGGTCATTGACCAAGTCAAAAAAAGTGGAACAGGATGTAGGGCGAGATGAGCGGGAATAGACTGCTGCTGGTCGGTGACAATCCTTTCCATAGCATAAGCCACCTCTCGCAGGAAAGAGCCACATCGAGAGAGAATGACCTGGCTAATCCAAGCCACGCCGCTGAGCTAGTTATAACTTCTCTTGAGAATGGTGCCGATGGCTTTATGTTCACAGTGAGCGAAACCACACTCTCCATACTTCGAATAGTCAGCAAGAATGGAGAACATAATCAACTGAGGCTTTATGCCATAGTTCCGTATGCATATGAATTCGTCAGGCTTGCTGTTCTCGCCGGGGGGGTTCCCGGTCTTGCCATGAAGCTGGCACAGCAGATAACATTCTCGGGAAATTTTAGGGCGATAGCAAATGGCGTAAAAGGAGTCGTCAAAGCCGACCCGGCAAGCCTCTTAAGAAGCTACCTGCTTTACGAAACCTATAGATTGAAATCCTCAGCAGGTAAGAAGACAGCCATAGATTCTATCATGCTCCATGAGTTGGTAACGGATATGGCTCTTGCCCTTGATATGGAGTGGCTGTTCGAGACACATATAGACTTTATGTTAAGTCATGGGATAAAGCCTGGCTTCGAGACACGCAATTTCGCCTATTTGGTAAAGAAGTTCGAGGAGTGGGGAATAGATTTCCGCAAGGTGGGAATCGCTGCCCCGTTCAACTCCCTGGGGTTTCAAATGTGCCCCTCAAGAGAAGCGTGCGAGAATGCATTAGCCAGGATCCCCGAAGCCGAAGTGATAGCGTTCAGCATTCTGGCGGCTGGATATTTGAAACTCCCGGATGCGATGGAATACGTGGTGAACTCACCTAACTTGAACGGGATTGCCGTAGGCGTATCCAAGGAAAACCACGCTCGCGAAACATTCAAGCTCCTTGGGGAAAAGCTTTGATGATGAATACAGTTCAAGCAAGTATCAGGCAAGCCACAACCACACTATCAGCCAGGCAAGCGTCGGTGCTGCTTACCATAGTAGCTTTACTGTTATGGTCTTACAGTATCACCCAAGCCGAGTTTGAGATCGGCTTCTATGGGCTTATCCACAGTTTTCCTGTTACCTACTTTGTCGCACTGGGCATCCTGACCATCGCCTCAGCCATCCTCTGGGTATCCAAAGAAAACCATGCAAGGTTGCTATTCCTGCAGCTATGCATTCTCATCACTTCAATATGGCTGGCACCGGTAATGGTGGGAGGCGCCCACCATACCGGGTATACACCTTATAGCGACTTGGGCTTTATCGAATACATAACACGAGAGGGTCATTTCAACCAGGAAGAAGTATGGCAACATAACTGGCCCACTGCATGGAGCTTCTGGGCTATTACACTCCAAACCGTGGGTATAAGTATTGATGATTTTGCAAATTTTGTAATCTGGCTCCCATTCATATGGCAATTCCTGATTTTCTTCCCTCTCTTTATATTCTTTAGAAATACAATCCGCAATGGCAAGTACAACTACTGCTGGGCGGGAATTTGGCTGTTCTATTTAGGCGAGTGGTTTAGCCTCTTTAACACAGGTGCGCAAGGTTTCGGAGTATTCATAGTTGTATCCATCTTGGCCATGTTAAGCAGGACTTCATTTTGGGAACATGGCGTAGGAGCAGTCGAGCACAGGATCAGCTCCACTACACTATTTGCCTGTTCGGCAATCACTCACCTGCTCGGATCTCTTGTTGGTCTAGCCACTATAGCAGCAATAGATGTAACCAAACGACTGAAAGTATCTTACACAACTGTGATGGCTGCTGTCTTCATAGCTGCATGGTCTATTTACGGCGCATGGGCCTACTTTCAAGGAAGCCTACCCGATTTGATCGAAGCAGCATTCAGGATAGACATAGCTACTGAGGTTGGAGTATCAGGAACAGTGGTATCAGGTAGCGAATCACATCAGGCTGTAGCTATATCCAGAATCGTTTTCTGTGTATTTTTCCTGGCCATGGCTGTTGTGGGAGGCTTCCTGGGCTGGAGGTCTAAAGAGAGAAGTTCTACAGACACCATGGTCCTGGCTATCACGATAGGCTACGGAATTACAGCCTTCGTCGTAGCTGCAGGCTATGGTGTAGAGCTGTATCAACGCTTTTTTCTATTTCTATTGCCAGCCATGGCCTACTTTATCGTAAAGCTGTTGTATTTTAGAGCCACAGCAATTATCCTCTGCATCCTGCTAGTATTCGCACTCCCATGGAGTTTTATCTCACAATACGGCAATCAAAAGATAGATTATCTCACCCCCGCTTATCTTACCGGCGCCGATTTCTTCCATTCCAATACGACTAATGGGCATGTTACTGGGCATTCCCCTATTGGTCGTATGCAGAACTACGAGAACTATACTACATGGCACACTTTTGAGCGACTGAGGTGGGAAGACAACAGACTAGTATATGGTGACGCCGAAGAGCGCTATGAGATCTCTCCTCATTACATCTGGATAAGCAACCATGATCGCGCGATGTATTCTTTCTATCATGGCAAG